>JADZFP010000238.1 GCA_020849825.1 Saprospiraceae bacterium | reverse complement strand
CGACATTGACCTGTATAGTTGCATTGCTGTCGCCGGCGCACTTGATCTCGTCAACTTCAAAATCGAGGTTCAGCGGCAAAGGCTCTTCTACGACCACAGAGGCCAGTCCGGTACAACTGTTCGCATTGGTCACGGTGACCGTGTAAGTACCCGCGGGCAGGCCGGTAATTTGTTTGGTGGTTTCGCCATTGCTCCACACATACCCGGTCACGTCCTGATTGCTTTGCACGGAAGTCACAGTGGCCGTGCCGTCGGAAAAGCCTGCACAGGTCACGTTGTTGGCCGCGGCCACCACCACGATGGGCACTGGGTCGGTGAGGCTGAAAGCAAAGGTGCCCGTACAGCCCTGCGCATCGGATGCCGTGACGGAATAAGGGGTGCCTGCCGACAAACCGTCGACAAAACTGACGCCCGTGGCGCCCGGTATATTCCAGGTATAGAGGTAGTTATTGATAATTCCGCCTCCGATTCCACCTTCAATAAAGTTGACAGCCGCCTGGCCATCCGCTGCGCCGGCACAGTTGGGTTGGGTAAAGGCGACGTTTACGGCGATACTGTCCAGTTCGTCCAGTTCCAGACTTTGTACCGCCGAGCAGCCCTGCGCATCGCTGGCGGTGACACTGTACGAAAGGTCGGCATTCAGCCCGGTGGCAGCGGCCGTGGTCTGACCATTGCTCCACATGTAACTGAACGGCGCGCCGTTGCCGCCAGAGGCGGCTGCCTGGGCAGTATTTTGATCAATATTAAAACAGGCGACAAGGGTCTGACTTACGCTCACCTGCACGGCTGAGGAAGGCTGCCCTACCGTTGCCGTGACGCCGGAGAACTGGCAATTGTTGGCATCGGTGACGGTCAAAGAGTACACGCCGGCAGGTAAATTAGTGATCTGGGGCCCGGTTTGCGGTACATTCCAGTTGTAGTTGTAAGGGCCGGTGCCGCCGCTCGCAACCGCCAGTGCCGAGCCCGAGCTTTCGCCAAAGCATTTGGCATTGGTCGGCGTAATGACGGCCGTTAGCGGATCAGGTTCATCGACAGAAGCCGTAGCGGTAAGGCTGCAGCCATTGGCATCCGTCACCGTGACGGTGTATGGCCCCGCCGTGAGGTTGAACGCAAAGGGGCCGAATTGCTGATTGGGGTCGTTCCAGAGGTAATTCAAGGTACCTGTACCGCCGCTCGCCGTGACGGCAATTTGCCCGTTGGCGTCGCCATTGCACAAGGCCGGTGTCGGCGTGATACTGGTAATCTCGAGCAAACCCGGACAAGGTGCGTTGGGCAGGGTTTGCGTGGAGGTGCAGCCCTGGGCATCCGTAACGGTGAGTGTGTAGGATTGTCCGCAGGCGTAATTTGGAATAACAGGCATGTTCGATCCAGTACTCCAAACGGTTTGGTAAGGCATGGCGCCGCCGGAAATCGTGGCAGTGAGGGTGCCGTTGGCATTATCGGCGCACAAAGGCTGGACGACGGAAATATTGACAATCATGGGTACGGCAGCTTGCACGTCCGTAGTGACCGTGGTCGTACAGCCGCTGTCGTCCATGATCGTGACGACATAATTACCCGGGCAAAGGTTCGTGGCCGTGGGATTGCCATCGGGCACGTTCGGGTTATTCCATTGATAATCATACGGCATAACGCCGCCGCTGACCTGAATACTCGCAGCCCCGTCGCAGGCGCCGCCGCATTGCTCGTTGGTTACCGAGGAGAACTGCGCGACCAACTGCGTCGGCGAACCGACCACCGCGGAACCCACGGCTGTACAATTGTGAAAATCGCTTACGGTTACGCTGTATGGGCCGGCCTGCAAGTTGTTTGCCGTGGCATTGGTTTGTGCGCCTGTCCAGAAGTACGAATAAGGAGTAGTCCCACCGGTTACGGTGACCGTCGCGGAGCCGTTATTTTGTCCAAAACAGGCGACATCGGTCGCCGTGGTGCTGGTAATCGTCAGTTGAGTGGGTTGCAGGACCTGTACGAGGGTCACCGCTTTACAGCCGCTTGCATCGGTCACGGTCACGGAGTGAAAGCCGGCATTGAGCGCAACAGCCGTTTGGGTGAGTTCGCCGTTGTCCCATTTGAAAGTGTATCCCGGCGTTCCGCCGGTCACGTTGAGCGTGGCGCCGCCGTCGCTGGCGCCAAAACAATTGACCGAATCCTGCGTCGAACTGAAAACAAACGCCGTAGGCTGATCGATCACATCGCTGTCGGTCGCCGTACATCCGTTGGCGTCGGTAACCGTCACGCGATAACAACCGGCAACCAGGTTATTCAGGGTTTGTCCGGCGCCGGCAGATACGCCGGCACAGGTTTGCCAGGCAAAGGTGTACGTCGGCGTACCGCCCTGGGTATTGGCCGTTACGGAGCCGTTGTCGTCGTTGAAGCAAAGTACGTCGGTCGCTACCGCGTCGACGCTGAGCTGGGTCGGCTCCGTGATCACAAAATCGACGGTATCGCGACATCCGCTGGTATCCTGTACGATGACAAAATGCGCGCCGGCGGTGAAACAGTTCTGAAAGGTACCGCTGGGTTGTACCGGTCCGTTGCCGTCGGGAATAAATACCGGGGCGCCGGCTGCGCCGATGGTTGTGATGACTACCGAACCGGTGGCCGTGCCGAAACACAAGGCCGGGGTTTGCGAACTCAAGGTTGCCACCAGCGTGCAACTGAAATAGGTTTCCGAACCGATTGCAACGGAAGGCGGGCAGTTGGGATTGCCCCCCTGGGCGCGCACCATGATATTGACCAAATCACCGGCCGACAGACCCGAAACCGTGTGGCTCAGGGTCCCGTTGGCGGCTTGCCAGCCGGCGCCGTTGACATTGACTTCGTAGCCGGAAGCGCCGGGAACGGCCGTCCAGGTCCAGACCAGTGTGCCGGGCGCGCCGATCGCGGCATCCAGGTTGCCCGGAGCGGGATAAAAGCTACCGACCGTCACCGTCGCCGTATCGCGG
This sequence comes from Saprospiraceae bacterium, assembly GCA_020849825.1. Classification (GTDB taxonomy): domain Bacteria; phylum Bacteroidota; class Bacteroidia; order Chitinophagales; family Saprospiraceae; genus M3007. Next base: position 7,089 of record JADZFP010000238.1, on the reverse strand, counting down.
TGTATGCAGGCAAAATTGTCGACCGCCGTCATGACGTAAGTCGCGGAGTTGAGCGGCAATGCCGTTGGTGTCGGACAGTTGTTGCAACTCAGGGTCGCGGAGTTGGTCCAGGTGTACGTTACATTGGTCGGCACGTTAAAACTGATACTCCACCATTTGACCCTGCCCAACTGATTGACGCCGAAACCATCGGACACCAGCAGCTTCCAGTCGCCGTTGATGGCGGCGTTGTTCAGGTTGTTCCAGTTGCCTTCCGGCTGGTATGTTCCGTTAAAAGGCGCCGCCTGTCCCACAATCGGCGTGGAGGCCACAGGCGAAAAACAGGTGATTTTGTAATTGTCTCCCGCACCACCGTTGCCGGTCGAGAGTTCCAGGGTTTTATTGTCGGGCGATCGCAGGTAAATGTTCAGATCTGCGTCGAAATCCGTTTCTATGTCGATACAAATAGCCGCAATCTGGGTTGTCGGACTGGTCAGGGTATTAAAACCCAGACTACTCACGGCGATCGGCGATATGTACGGGTTGCTGTGCGGATGGTTGCCATTGCCAACGGGGTAGTCGGGAAAAGCTTCAAAACGAATTTCCTGCGGCGTCTGTCCGTTGAATGCACCGTCGAGCATGATCGATGAGCCTGCGCAGAGGAAGGTATCGGGCAATTCATTGTACTGCTCCTGGCAAGTATGGCAGTTGGGGTGCGTCGGCGGCAAAACCGGCACGGTAACGGTCGTGTTCCAGGTGCAGCCAAAGGCATCCGTCACGCTGAACAGATACCCGGCCGTCCCTGCGTTTTGCGGCGAAGCGGCGATGGAATCAGAATTGCTGTAAAAAATAGAAGGATGGCTGTTCCAGCCCCAATTGACAAACTGCGGCTGGAAGGTTTCGATATCGGGGTAAAGCGCCGGATCGAACGTAATGCCCCAGGAAAAAATAAATCCGTTGTCGATGGGCCAGAGGTCGGTTACCGTGATCGTCCATTCGCCGTTAAGCGGACAACCAATGAGATCGGTAAAGGGGTCGAAGGGGGTGTAATCGCCGGCCGGTATTGTTCCGCCGAAAGGCGGCAATACGCTGTTGGCATATTCGATCCAGGTGCCGTTGGGCGCATTATTCGTCCAGCAATATTCAAATCCTTCACCGGGTATGGGGAAAAACGCGTCGTTGTCGTTCGGAACGCCCAGAAATACCTGGCTGCCGAAATTGCCGGGATGGTTGTGCAGGATGACGCTCTGACCATTAGGGCAGGTCAGACTGATTTCGATATCGCGCATCCAGGAGTGCTCCATGTTGACGCAGACGTTGAGCAGATCGTTGGCATTGGTCAGCACCTGACCGGGCGAGAATTCTGTGAAATAAATCGTCGTTTCGTAGGGAATACCGGTACCGTCGGGCAAAGGCAACGAATCCGAACGGAATCCTTCGGCGGCGAAAGTGCCCGCATTGGGCATCACCACCAGGGTTTCCGCCCCGGTCGAATCGGCCACATTGGCGCTAAGTTCGAGGGTATCGCCGGCGCAGATGGCCGAAGGCGCCGTCACCAGGCTGAAATCCGGCGGCGGCGCTACCCGGACGCGCTGATTGATCAGGTTGGTGCTGTGACAGCCCTGCACGTCGATCAGCACCAGTTGGACGTAGTAGCCGCCCGGCTCGTCGAAACGGTGCGAAGTATTGGGGCCGTACGAAATGTCGCCGTCGCCAAAGTTCCATTCGAAAGTGGTGGTCAGGTCCGACTGCGGATAGGCAAAATTGTTTTGCGGATAAACGCCCTGCCCGTTGAAAAACACCCGCTGGCCGGGGCAAATATCGATCCAGCCGGTGTCGGCCGGCACCGCGGCGGGATTGGTCGAGACCAGATCGGCCAATACCTGCTGGCACGAGGGCACACAGGAAATAGAGGCTGCCCAGCCGGATGCGACGCCGCTTCCGTTGGAAATAAAACTCACCGTGATGCACCCGCTGGGATTCGCCGCCGTGGCCTGTACTACAAAGGGTTGGCCGGGCGAGTAATCGTCGGAGCATGATAAAAGCGGCGCTGCCGTAGTGGTGCCGTCGTAAAAACACAAGAGGTCGCCCGTCGCAAGGTCGGCGCCCGAAAAACTCAGGCGGACGTGGGTGCCGTTGGTGCCGTCGGAACAGATTGTGGTGGTGAAATTCTGGTTGTTGCTATAATTGGCCGAAGGACCGCCCGGATCGTAAAAAGTCCCCGAACAATCCGTGATCGGCGCATTACTCATGATATAGTTTTGGCCGAAAGCCAGCGAAGCCGTCGCAAAAAGGAGCAGCAGAAGCAGCAGTTTTTTCATGTTGCAGCAAAAAGGAGAGAAGGATTGGTTAGGTATAGCGACCTCAACGGCTCGCGAGCCACTCGCTGAATTTACGGTTAAAATCTTTGCCCGACCAGTACATCAGTATCTTGTGCGTGCCGGCAATGCGGTAAAAAACGGGTTTGTCCCAATCGCGGGCAGTGGGTTGGTCCCGTTCGATCAACAATACATTAAAATGTTCGGGATCAGTGATTTGCAGTTCGGGCAATTGACCCATATCGCCTTTGTCGGCGGGGTATTCACTGACGACGAAGGCATTGTCCAGGTAAAAATTCCAGCGCAGAATCAGTGTGGGTTGTTCTGCGCGCAGACGTTCGAGATAGTCTTTTTCGTACACCTCGTACAAGCGCGGATCAATGGCCACCGCCGGGGTGGATGTTTGTGCAGAAAGGAAAACAGGGGCAAGAATAGCCAGGGAAAAGAACAGGAACGACAATTGCATTTTTGTGATGTTTGGAAAAGCCGAAGCAAAAAAAGGCAAAATGCAGGATTCGGCAGCCAGAGTTTTCGCTGCATCGCTATTTGCACACAAAAAATCCGGCCGGCGTTTGGTTAAAGCAGCCACTTACGAAACCCATGCGGATCAAAAAATCAGCCCTGAAGCGCCATGAGCCATCCCGTGCTCCGGAATGACTCATGGTAAGCCGGCTTCATGATGCCGGGAATATTTTCAAATAAAAAACCTTAGTTCGACTCCGTGCTGCCTTTGAAATCGGCCATCATCTTGGCATAATCGGCCGAAAACTGGTTGTAGGTCTCCTGATAACTTTTCAGGTGTTCGCCAATACTTTTCAGCTCCGCGCTGATTTCATCGTATTTTTTCTTGGCCTCGTCAGTTCCGATCTTGCCAGCCGCATAATCAGCCGACAGGGTCTTCATCTGCTGAAGCAGGCTTTCGTAATCGCCGTTCAATTTGTCGTATTTCGGCTGGAACGTAACGATACGGCGCTGGACGAGTTCGTAGTTCGAAGCAGTATCTTTTTTCAGCGCATCGGGTACTTTCTGCACCTGATCGACCAGATTGCTCAGATTAGTACCCGTGGTGGTAAATTCCGGCACATTGGCTTCTGCAGCCGCGGCTTGTTCTGTAATCTGAGTGGCAAGGCTGGCGTCTTTCGACTGGCAGGCAGCAAACAGCAAGAGACTTAAAACAGAGATACTCCAAAGCAAATTCTTCATAATTACCGGTTAAAGTTTAGTGTTAATTTGGACGGCAAAATTAGCGCTTTCTTCGCCGAAATTATCGCCGCCTCACCCAATTTGCAGTTTTGTTACCTTTGCCCCCCATGCAAACACAAGTCACGAAAAAATACATCGACGTATACCTCAGCCTCGGCAGCAATGTAGGCGACCGGGCTGCCCAGTTGCGCTCCGCACAGGGCCTGATCCAGAAAACCATCGGCAAAATTGCCCGTAAAAGCCATGTGTACGAAACCGCGCCCTGGGGCAAAACCGACCAGGACGCCTTCCTCAACCAGGTCGTCATGGTCAATACCAGCCTCGATCCGCGCGGACTGCTCGACGCCATCGCCAAAATCGAACGCGAACTGGGCCGCGAACGCCGCGAAAAATGGGGGCCCAGGACCATCGACATCGACGTTCTGTTCTACGGCCGCCGCGTAGTGCGCGACAAAGGGCTGGAAATTCCGCACCCCGAGCTCCACAAACGGGCGTTCATTCTCGTACCCATGATGGAAATCGCCGCAGAATTTGTCCACCCGGTGCTCAAACAAGCCATCGACGAACTCTACGCCGAATGCGACGACCCCTCCGACGTCGTTATGATCGACTGATCCCCTACTCTATCCGGCTGTGCAACACCGTTTTATCGCGATTGAAGGAAATATCGGCACGGGAAAAACCACCCTTTGCCACCGCCTGGCCGACAGCCACGGCTACGCGCTGGTGCTGGAGCAATTCACCGACAACCCGTTTTTGCCCTTTTTCTACGACCAGCCCGAGCGCTACGCCTTCCCCGTCGAACTGTTTTTTATGACCGAGCGCCACAAACAATTGCAGGAGCACTTCGCGCAACCCGACCTGTTCCGCAATACCACCGTGGCCGACTATTTTTTTGTTAAAACCCTGCTTTTTGCAAAAAACAACCTCAATGAGGAGGAATTCCGCCTTTTTCAAAGGCTGTTCACCGTGCTGAACAACTCCTACCCCAAACCCGACCTGCTGCTTTACCTGCACCGGCCGGTGGAGGTGCTGCTGCGGCAAATCCAGCGCCGCGGCCGCGACATGGAGCGCAACATCAGCGCGGCATACCTGACGGAGATTCAGGAGGCTTACTTCGACTATTTCAAAACCGAAGAGGAAATCCCGATCGTCGTGCTCGACCTGGGCGAAGCCAATTTTTTAAGCGAAGAACAGGTGTACGCAGCGATTGTGGCGCTGTTGCACGGGGAGTTTGAGAAGGGCTTGCAGTTTCGGAGCCTGTGAGCGCGTGTTCTGATTGTTGGGCGCTAACTCATGAAATGAACGCCACTTTACAATCTGTTACATGGAAATCTGGATCGCACTCGAATCAAGTTAATTGCCCGTTTCCGACAAATCCAGATCGGCCATTTCCGGGGGAATGAAGTATATCTTTGGGTATTGCTTCATTTCAAAACTCCAACGACATGATGAAGAAAAATCGCCCCCCGATTACCGACGTGCAGGGCCGTATCCGCCTGGTCGCGCCCGTACAGGGCAACCCGCTTCAAATACCCGTACACGAGTTGCCTAACGGCGCTTATTTCGTATCGATCCGTTCCGAAAACGTTGTCGTGGCCGTTACCCGCCTTAACATTCTGAAATAACCCCTTTTTTCATCATTCCCCGCCGTGGCATGTCAGGTACGTGCCCCGGCGGGGCTTTCGTATTTGTACCCATGCGACTTTTTTTCATTATTCTGTGCTATATAACACTCGTTCATCGTATGCACGCCCAAAAAGAAGACTATACCTGGATGCTCGGGGGGCTCGACAGTGCACCAGGAGATGAATTTGCAAATACTAAAATTCACTGCAACGAGGATACTTTTAATTATAAAAAAATCAATCACTATAGTCCACTCACCTTTACCAACGCCAGCATCTGCGACCCCAACGGGGATCTGGTTGTTTATACCAACGGCACTCATATCTATAATCGAAACCACAATATTATGCAAAACGGGAATGCCTTACAGGACCCCGTGTTTTTTGCATCCGGGTACAGAGCGGTACAGGGCGCATTATTATTACCTCTGCCAGAATCGCAACATACATATTTGCTCATTAGCGCAGATATTATAAATTTCGTTATTGATGCTGGTTTTAAACCACTGCATTTTTCAACCATCGATCTGAATTACAACAATGGACTTGGTAAAGTAACCGTAAAAAAATCTCCAATCAATACAGTAGATACACTCAACGGAGGGCGTATTTCCGCTGTACGTCATGCCAATGGGAGAGACTGGTGGGTAATCACCAGTAAGTGGGAGTCCAATATTTTCGTCAAATACCTCCTCGGCCCCGATGGTATCGCCCCTGCCGGCGAGCAAACGGTGTCCGGAGAGCCCATGCACAACGGAATTGCCAACGCCGTGTTTTCTCCCGATGGTCAGTGGCATGCCATATATACCGCTTACGGTACGACCACGGTGGGCGATTGCGGGTTTCATCTTTTCCGGTTCGACCGCTGCACCGGCGAGTTCAGTCAGCCGATTTTTCACTGGGTCGATGGAGTCCCCTGGCCCGGCAGCGCGGTGTTCTCTCCCGATTCCCGCTTTCTGTACATCATCCGATGGGACCGCATCCTGCAATACGACCTCGCCGCCCCCGACCTGCTCGCCTCCGAAACCCTCGTGGCCGAGTACGACGGCTTTCTCGACGAGCGTGGCCTGGCCACCCGCTTCTTCATGGCCCAACTCGCCCCCGACAACCGCATCTACATCAATATCCCCAACTGGAACTCCCGCTACCTGCACGTCATCGACCAGCCCAACTCCAAAGGCGACTCCTGCAACGTAATCCAGCACGCCATCTTTTTACCCACGTACAACTCTTTTTCTTTTCCCAATTTCCCCAACTTCCGCCTCTACGCCGAGGCCGGCAGCATTTGCGACTCCATCGTGGTTTCCAGTGTGCCCCAATTGCCCGAACCCGCCCGGCAGATCAAAGTCTGGCCTGTGCCCGCCGCCGAAGTATTGCATTTCTCCGCCTCGGGCGAGTGGCCCGGCGCGTTCCGCCTGCAATTGTTCGACGCCCTGGGCCGCCCCGCCCTCGACCGCGACGATCTGCGGCTGGCCCCGGCGGCCAGCGTACCCCTCGACGACCTGCCGCCGGGCATGTATTATTACGTCCTGTCGCAACAGGGGCGCAGGGTGCAGGAGGGGAAAGTGGTGCGGGCGGCGGAGTGAAGGTTTTTGAACCAATCTATTTTTTTAACTTGCCCCTGGCGGGGCTCTTCTATATTTGACCATGAGGGCTCATTCATTTTTATTGTTTTGCTTTCTCTTTTTGCACCATGCTTTTGCTCAAAAAGAAGACTATACCTGGATGCTTGGCGGCGCAATAAATACATCTGAAGACGAATTCACCAATACCAAAATTCACTGTAACACGGATACATTCAATTACAAAAGAATTAATCAATATAACCCGCTCTCCTTTACCAACGCCAGCATCTGCGACCCCAACGGGGATCTGGTCGCCTATACCAACGGCGTACACATCTACAACCGTAACCACAATATTATGCAAAACGGGAATGCCTTGCAGGATCCCGTGTTTTT
>JADZFP010000237.1 GCA_020849825.1 Saprospiraceae bacterium | reverse complement strand
TTTTTTTCATAAATTCAAAGCAATTTCGTTTGCGGAAAACGAACAACCCGGCAACAGCATTCTGGAATACCGGCGCGCATTCGCCATTCACACGCACGATCTTGCCGACCTGCTCAACGCCGCGCACCTCGCCCTGAAATACGACAGCCTGGATGCCGCAACTTCTTTTTTAAATGCAGCGCTTGAATGCGGTTTAGCTTGGGAAGACTTGCCGCTGGCAATAAAAATACCCGCATGTGATGCTCGTATAACTGACTTCGACCGCTGGTATGCGCATTTTCACCCCTTGCCGCCCAACGCTGACGTCGAACTCATCGCGCGTATCCGGCGCATGGCCGAGCGCGACCAGTCGGTCCGCGACCTCGAAGTGGAAGTAGAGGATAACGTCATGTGGGCAGCCGACAGCCTCAACGCCCTCGAATTGCGCGCCATTGTGGCGGAAATGGGCCGCCTGCCCGGCTATTCCGACCTGGGCTGGGAGGGCCTGGATGACCTGGATTTGCTGTTCCACCACATGCAATTCAAAGATTTACAGTTTTTTACGCCTTACGTGATTGCCGGCATCCGGACGGGAGAATACACCGACAACACGACCATTGCCTACCAGATCGACCGGATCGCCGTGTCGGAGGGGCGGGCCCTGTACATCGACGAAGAAGACCAACTCCGGGAATTGCCCACCCCGCAAACGCCGTTGGTCGGCAGGGCATACTGGTCGGTGACCGGCGAATGGGATGATTTTTTGCCCAGCGGAGAAAGTGTTCTCTGGCCGATCTGGCCGGCTTTGGGTGAAGCCGGCGCCAACAAAACCCGCCAACGGCTTTGTCTCGACCCGGTGTCCGGCGTTGTCAGCCGCAAACCCTGGTTGCGGCAGGCCTCGGCCACAGCGGTCCGGACCGCTTTCGGCATCAAGGATTGATAGCGGTGGGAAACAAAAAAAATTCCCATTTTTCGCCAAAAATAAAGCCATGTCGACCCATACCCGTCTGCTGGCCCTGTCCTTGCTTCTGGCTTGTAATTCCACTCAGCCGCCCGCCGCGCCGGCCCCTCAGGCAACGCCACCGCCTGCCCCCGAGCCCAAACTGCCCCTCGACCTGATCAAATTGCCCCCGGGTTTCAAAATCGACGTGTATGCCGAAGACGTGGAAAATGCGCGCTCGATGTGCCTCAGCCCCAAAGGCACGCTCTTCGTCAGCACCCGCGACGCGGGCAATGTGTATGCCCTGCGCGATACCAACCGCGACAACCGTGCCGATCACGTTTTTACCCTGGCCAGCAACCTCAATATGCCCAACGGCGTAGCCTTCAGGAATGGTTCGCTGTACGTTGCCGAGATCAGCCGGGTACTGCGCTATGACGAAATAGAGGCCTATCTCGACATTCTGGTCATGGCGAAAGGCCGCCCGGTCCGGATCGCACAACCCGCTCCGCAAGTTGTGTACGACGCTTATCCCAGCGACGAACACCACGGCTGGAAATACATCGCCTTCGGGCCTGATGGCAAACTTTACGTGCCTGTCGGCGCTCCCTGCAACATCTGCGAACCCGAAAACCCGATTTATTGCAGCATCACCCGGCTGGATGTGACTACGCCCGGCGCCAAACCGGAGATCGTTCAGCACGGCGTGCGCAATACCGTCGGATTCACCTGGCATCCGGTCACCAAAGACCTGTGGTTTACCGACAACGGCCGCGACTGGATGGGCGACGACCTGCCGCCCTGCGAACTCAACCACGCCACCGCCGACGGCCAGCATTTCGGTTATCCGTATTGCCATGGTGGCACTATTGCCGACCCGCAATTCGGCGCCAAGCGCAATTGTTCGGAATTCACAGCGCCTGTACAGAACCTCGGTGCGCACGTGGCGCCACTGGGCATCGAATTTTACTCCGGTAATATGTTTCCAAAAGCTTATCATAACCAGCCGTTTATCGCCGAACACGGCTCCTGGAACCGAGCCACCAAATCGGGCTACCGCATCAGCCTCGTGCGGCTCGATGCACAGGGCAGAAGCCTGGGTTATGAGACCTTTGCCGAAGGCTGGCTCCAGCCCGAGGAAAAAGTGTGGGGCCGCCCGGTCGACATCGAACTACTGCCCGACGGCTCGATGCTGGTTTCCGACGACTTCGCCGATGTGATCTACCGCATTTATTACCAGGGCTAACGCACAACGGCGCCATGAATGTCGACGACCTGAAACTGCATTTCAACCCCGACCAAATGCGGGTGCTCAACCTGGCTATGGCCTTTCTTATGTTCAGTGTGGCGCTGGACGTAAAGCCGGGCGATTTCCGCAAAGTGGTGCAATTCCCCAGGTCGGTGGCCGCGGGAATCATCGTGCAGTATTTGCTGTTTCCTTTGCTGACCCTGGGCATCATTTACCTTTTTCAACCGCCGGTGAGCATGGCGATGGGCATGGTGCTGGTGAGTATGTGCCCTTCGGGCAATATGACCAACTTTCTGGTACATTTTGCCCGCGCCAACGTAGCCCTGTCGGTCACGCTGAATGCAATCATCATCCTGTCGGCCACGGTGATTACCCCGGCCGGTTTTTTATTCTGGTCGCGCTATATACCGGGCTCCGAAACCCTGCGGCAGTCGTTTGAAATCAGTTTTGTCGACATGGCGCTCATCATCGTGCAACTGATCGTGGCGCCGTTGTTGTTCGGCATGTGGCTCAACGGCCGCTTTTCCAGCTTCGTCGGACGCATCCGCCCCTGGGTGCAGCGCATTGCCCTGCTGATCTTTTTCTCCATCCTCCTGCTGGCCCTGCTGGGCAATTTCGACAACCTGATCAATTACCTCGGCTTTGCATTTGTCATCGTTGCCGTGCACAACGTCGTCGGGTTGGGTTCGGGGTATTTTCTGGGCCGCGCCGCCCGCCTGCCCGAGCTCGATTGCCGTACGCTGGCATTCGAGTCGGGCGTACACAACACCGCCCTGGGACTGTTGCTGATCTTCCGTTTTTTCGACGGCCTGGGCGGTATGGCGCTTATTGCGGCGTGGTGGGGCATTTGGGATCTGGTGACGGGCATGGGGCTGGCGGCTTGGTGGAAACGAAGCGCAACCGAGCCTCAAACGGCTGTTTAGAACCAGCGGCCGTATCCAATCACGGCATAAGCCGGCAATACATTGGGTCGTCCTTTTTCCGTGGCGGCGATACCGGCGCGCAGCGTGAGGTCGTTGCGACCCAATGAAAGGCCACCGCTCAGGCCCAGTTTCAGCTGACCGCCGGCGTTTCGGTACCAGCCATCCTGCGCTTCGGCGTAATAAGCTTCCCGGTAGTACTCGCTGGGGCGCAAATGAACAGCCAGTATTTTATTGTAAAAAATATCGCCTGCAAGGTGCCAGCGCCGGGCATAAAAACCCGGGCGGATACCGACCAGCAGGTTCAGGGAATTAAGGCGCGCTATTTTGTTTTGGGTAAAAGCCGCGCCGGCGCCCAGCGAAACGGGTATCTGCCAGCGACGCCCCGGATGGAGGCTGCCGCTCAATTGCAGCCCGACCCGGCTGTCGTCGAATACCCGCTTTCCTACGGGCGCCGCCCATTCTGCCGTGAGCAATATCGGGCGGCCGCCAATCGGAATGACCCGGCCGTATTGTATGCCGGTCGTGACACCTTGATCGGCGCCAAAGCCAAGCCCGGCAAATTGTCGGTTCGATGCGCCGAGGCGCTGTATCTGGGCGAGTTGCGCCGAGGCAACCAGGGGCAGCAATAAAAGAAGCGGAAGAAAGAAGATGCCTTTCATGGTTTTTTCAATTTAAGAAGTTGACAATAAGGTTTTTACAGTTGTCGAACCGCTGGTAGAGCACGTCGTGGCCCGCGCCCTGCACCGTCACGACGGAGGCGTCGGGGTAATGGGTGGACAGCATTTTTTGCCGTTCGAGGGTATGCACGGTGCCCCATTCGCCGTCGATAAACAGCACCTTTCCGTCAAACTCGTGCAGGCGGGTCGTCCAGTCGAAACTGCTCTGCGAACGCGGCAGGAACTGGCTCGTCACCGCGCCGTAGCGCCAATGGGGAGCCGGGTTGTCGGTGCTGTTGCGCTCGTGATCCGACACGCTTTCGATGGCCAGCGCCTGTTTGAAATCGAGGGAGGCATGGTCGTCGGCCGACAGTGCGCCGTCGGCCCAGGTAATGTCGTTGGTACCTTCGGCGAAAAAGTCGAGTTTGTACGCTTTGGCAATAAAGTCGTTCAATTCGTCGCTGGTAAACGCGGCCGGTTCGCAGAGTACGGCTTTTGATACGCGTTCGGGGTGGGCATTGATGTACAGGGTGGCGTACATGGCGCCCCAGGAGTGCCCGAACAGGATGAGTTGCTGGGAGTCGGACTGGGTGTAGTGTTCGACGACCAGTTCGAGGTCTTTCAGGTAGTTGTCGACCGTCATGGCGTCCTTGTTCTGGCGCTCGGAGAGGCCCGCGCCCCGCTGGTCCCAGAACACGACGTAGTAGCCTTCGTCGGCCAGCGCTTTGTAGGGCAGCATGGAGCGGTAGTCGCCACCCGGGCCGCCGTGCAGCACAAGGATGACGGGATCGGCCGGGTTGCCGAACGACTCGGCATGGAACAGGGTGTTGTTGAGGAAAACGGAAGGCAGGGCCGGGTTTTCCGTTACGGTTTTGGGCACCAGCAGGCCCGGTTCGGAGAGGGTTTCCACTTTTTGGCAGGAAGCGGCCAGTGTCGATACCAGCACGGGTATCAACCAAAAATGTTTTTGTTTCATAACTGAATTTGTTTTTGTTGGGACAAAGGTATGGGCGCCCTCAGCCGGCCTCCATTAACATTTGTAAAGAAGTGAAACGGCTCATTCCCTGGCGATATCGCTACGCAAACGGCTCAATGAAATGGCGGAAATGCCGAGGTAGGAGGCGATTTGTGTGTGCGGCACGAGGTTTTCGAGCATGCTGAAATTCTCGCGGAATTTGAGCAGCCGTTCGCGGGCTGTGAGTACGGCCAGACCGACCTCCCGTTCCACTTTTCGCATCAGTTCAAGCCGCATCACGGTATTGCCAAAGTCGCGCACTTCCGGATGAGCAATCATCAGTCGCATAAAATCCGCCGCATCGAGGCGGCCGAGCAGGATGTCGGTGCAGGCTTGAAAATTGTAAAAAGAACGCTCACGAACCGTGCGGACGGAATGAGGAGACAGCACCGATGCCCCCTGAAAAAAAGAAATCGTGATCTCTTCGCCCTGCGGGTCGATCAAAAAACTTCGGCAAACGCCTTCGATCAAAAAGTATTCGTACCGGTTGGCGGCCTCTTGTTTGATAAATACTTCGCCGCGGGCCGCGGGCAGGAACTCCACTCGGCGCCGGATTTCGGCATTGGCGGAGGCCGACATGGGGAAGATGGCCTGGATGCAGTCGCGGAGGGTGTTTTCTGAATGGTCCATGATGTGACAGAGTTGATAAGACAGCCGCGCAAATTGGATCGGGAATTACTGCTGCTGCCCCAAAAATATGTCAACTTTGCTGCCGACAAACAACCTGCCGCCATGCTCTACGACCAAATTCAGGAAGCCGTCGCTTTTTTGCGTCAACAGACTGATTTTCAACCCGCCACCGGTATAGTGCTCGGCACC
>JADZFP010000236.1 GCA_020849825.1 Saprospiraceae bacterium | reverse complement strand
GGCCCCTGTTTCTCCGACACCCTTACCTATCCCGCCGGCCGATTCGGATACGCACCATCTGAATATGTACGTGTCCAATTTTGAAATTGATGCGCTCTATTGGGCATTTTTTCAGGCCGGAAAACTCAAACTAACCGTTACGCCGCAGGACCTGTCCAACCCGGAAGCCCTCGATGTGAGTACCTACGTCGGGTGGGAACCCGCCTTACAGATCTATGCCGACAAGCGCGATGTCATGAATGCCGTAATCACGCCCAACTCGGCGCCGGTCACCTCGTTTCAGAAGGTGTACATATACGGCACTTCGGCGATGGCTCTGCTGAAAAAACAGTTGCCTGCCAATATCTATGCCCAAATCCAGAACCTCGCCAGCGCGCCCTTTCTGTCAAAACAAGACCTTGAAAATTTTCTGAAAAACAATCAGGTGCCCAATCAGTATTTCACGACCATCGAAAGTGCCGGACAGACGCCCGGCATGGTGGTTACGCACGATCTGAAATTCAACCTGGTCATTCAGGACACCCAGTACAACTACCCGTACATCAATTTCAAGGTGAACCGCACCGACATCCTGACCGATCTGTGCCTCGGCCTGACCGATAAGGCCCAAACCCTGCAATTCGGTTTTTACAATGCCGTTAATTCTGCCACTTTCATCGATAGTTCGGTGCCGAATTTCAACGGCGCCTTCGATTTCGGGGGGCCATTGTGGAAGGCTACCGGAGAGGCCAGCTACGCTGATTGCTTAAAAAAACTGGGCAAAACCGGCACCCCGCTACCCATCATGCAAGGAATGCAGTTCGATTTTACCAATGCTGTATTGAGCATACAGGAGAATTACGTGTCTATACTTGCCAATGTTCTATATCAAAATTCCTAAAATCCAAACTTATGCAAGCCATCACCTTAGCCATTGGAAAACAAGGCATCAACTTCTTCGCCCAACACTACCTCGCCGGCGCTTTGTCCGCTTTACTGAGTAAAATGACGCCGCCCGACAAAAGTGTCGGAGTACCCAACTTCACCGGCGGCGTGGTAGGCGATTCCTACGATTACAGCAATATCAAAATCAATCTGAACGGCGGTTCGCTGCGCAATTTTTCTGCAGCGCTGGACAAGGTGACTCAGGGGGTCGGCAGCGACGGCAAAACGCCGGTTTTCAACGTCAACATGCAAGCCAGGAACTTTCAGGCCTTGTACAACTGGGTGGAAAGTTTCCACTACATGCACAATTACACCACCGTACCGTACGGGTCCAAAATCCCGGTTTGGCATCACGACCCGGGCGACGGCTCCAACACTTTCTCCTATTCGCCGGGGTTCGGTCAGCTGGACGTGACCATCGTCATCCAGTTTTCTTTCGACAAAGACAAAAACCAGTGGGAATTTACGGTCCAGAAGGCCTCGCCCAACGCCTCCAACATCAGCGCCAATATTCCAGGGGGCAGCATCCTGCAAGACCAGGTCAATTCCTGCACCCGAAGCCACGTGGACGACGCCACGGCCCAGGCCATCGACGCCATCGACTTCGCCACGCCGGTCAACCAACTGCTCACCGGCATCGTACACACCATCCCCGGCAGCGGCAACCTGGGCAACGGGATTGTGTATGATTTTTCCCTGGGCGACTCGGGCATGTTGTTTCCCAACAACGACGGCATCCAGATCGGCATAAAAGGCGGCGCGAGCTTCAACGGCACGCCCTTCTCGGGCCCTACCCCGCCCAGCCTGCCCCTGCCCCTGCCGCCGGCCGACAACGATGCGCATCACCTCAACCTGTACGTCTCCAACTTCGAACTGGAAGCCCTGCACTGGGCTTTTTACAAGGCCGGTAAACTGAACACCGTGGTCAACCCCACCGACCTGCCCGACCCCCAGGCCCTGAAAGTAGCCACCTACGTAGCCTTGGAAAAATCGCTGCTGCCCTACAAGGCCTTCGCCATGCAGGCGCAAATCACGCAGAACGCCGCGCCCGTCACCCTCGCACAGACGGTTTGGGAACTGACGCAGAACGTGATGAATACGCTCCAGTCGCAGCTGCCGCAAAATATTTTCGCGCTGATGAGCGGGCTCGCAGGCAATGCCTACGTGTCGCAGGCAGCCCTGGAATCGGACCTGCAAAGCGCTAACGTGCCCGCCCAGTATTTCTCCGCGATCGAAAATGCCGCCAAACGCATGGGACTGGCCGTCACGCAGAACATGAATTTCGACCTCCTTATTCAAAACGGCAGCCCGACGCCGCCCGATATCAAATTTTCCCTGCAACGCACCGACGTGCTGACCACCCTGAAACTGGGCGTCAACAGCAACAACAACCAGACGCTGCAGTACGATTTTCTGAGCACAGGCTATCAGGCGGCGTTCATCAGCAGCTCCGTGCCCGGATTCAAGGGGGATAATTTCGGTACCATCATCTGGCCTGTGGGCGGAGAACCGCAGTACGACAAGGTGCTGGCCGACATGGGCGCGACAGGCGCTCCCGTTCCGATCATGAACGGTTTCCAGTTTGATTTTGCCAATGCGCAGGTGAGCCTGCAGCAAGGCTACATCAGTATTCTGGCCAATGTGAAATATCAATAAACCACCCTTTCACCCAACTGCACTATGCAAGCCATCACCATTGCCATCGGGAAAACCGGGATTAACTTTTTTACCGAACAATACCTCAAAAAGGCCCTGCTCGATTTGCTCGGCAAGATGAATCCGCCGGACTTACCGGTAGCGGTTCCTGATTTCACACATGTTTTAATTTTGGACCCGGACTACATCACCTACCGATACAGCAATATCGTCATTCAGCTCAGTCAGGGCGCGTTCAGCCAGTTTGCGCCGGCGTACAACTCGGTGACCCAAAGCATAATGGCCGATGGCCGGAATACACCCGTATTTATCCTTAGTTTCAGTGCCGGCCCTTTTGGCGTGGTCTACCTCTGGGAAGAATACTATGTGCAGGAGATCGATGATGAATTTACACCGCAGGGCCACGGTAGAATCTCCCAGGTTTCCAACGGATTCAATTACACCGAGAATTTCCAGGCAATGGACATATCGGTCCCGGTACAGTTCGCTTTCGATACGCAAAAAAACGAATGGACGTTCAGCGTGCCGCTTTCCTCCGCGGTGACCAAAGGCGCCGTCAGCAATATCCCGCACGGCAGTGTGTTGCATCAAAACGACGCACCCTGCCAGACGAACAACCTGCTCGTGGCCACCCAGGCCGCCCTCGACGCGCTCGATTTTTCCACCGCCACACAATCTATACTGACGGGCATCGTACAAACCATTCCCGACAGCGGCGACCTGGGCAACGGCATCACGTACGATTTTTCCGTCGGCGACTCGGGCATCCTGTTTCCCAACGACGACGGCATACAAATAGGGGTCAAAGGCGGCGCCAGCTATCAGGGCGAAGCTTTCCCCGGCAACACCGCTGTATCGCTGCCCTTGCCAACACCCCTGACCGATGCCGACAGCCATCACCTCAATCTGTTTGTGTCCGACACCGAAATCGAGGCGCTGTGCTGGTGTTTTTTCAAAGCAGGGAAACTCAACCTGAGCGTCGGGCCGAATGACCTTCCCAACCCCTCCGCGCTCAAAGTATCGCAGTACACGGCGCTCGAACCGGCACTTAAGCCCTACGCCGCATTTGTCATGCAGGCCCAAATCGAACAAAATACCGCGCCGACAACGAGTTTTCAGACCGTCTGGCAGTTTGGCGAAAGCGTAATGAATCAGTTGAAAACGGCTTTGCCGGCCAATGTCTTCCAGCAAATCCAATCTTTGCAAGGCAACATATACGCTTCCCAAACCGTGCTGGAGGCGGCCTTGCAGGCGGCAGGCGTCGGCGGCGACTGGTTTGCGACCATCGAAAAAGCAGCCGCCGAAAACGCCCTGGTGCTCGCACAGGATATCACGATGACCCTGACGATCCAAAACGATCAACCCGTGTTGCCCAACATCGTATTCCGGGTGCAGCGGACGGATATGCTCGACGGCCTGCAACTTGGCATCGGCGCCAACCAGCGCCAAACGCTGCAGTTCGGCTTTGCCAATGTGAGCAACAGCGCCAGTTTTGTCAGCAGCAACATACCGGGCTTCAACGGCGTCGTGTTCGAGTCGGCCGTCTGGTCGCTGTTGGCCGAATCGCAATACATGCAAACCCTGAAAGCCCTCGGCCAAACCGGGGTGCCGCTCCCGATCATGGAGGGTTTCCGGTTCGACTTTGCCAATGCCCAATTGAGCATCGAAGAAAACTACGTGTCCATTCTGGCCAACGTCCTCTATCAAGCATCCTGAACCCTTCAATTACTGGTATCATGCAAGCACTCACCATCGCCATAGGCAAAAAAGGTATCACGTTTTTTATCGGGCATTATTTGCTCCCGACAATCCAGCAACTCATGGGGCAATTGAAGCCGCCGGATCGAACGATGAATATTCCGGATTTCGGCTGGTTTCCTTCACCTTTCGGACAAGTCTACTACTCCGGGATCTTGATTACCATGAACAATGGCGTATTTTATAATTTTAATTCTGTGTATCAGGGTTTCAGTCAAGGCCAGACAACGGACAACCCGCCGGTTAACCTGTTTACCTTGACCTATCAGGCCGACAATTTTCACCTCCGATACGACTGGCTGGAGCAATATACCGAAACAGATTCCGGCAGTTATAGGGGGCATTCTTATCGCAATCAAAACAATTACAGTAAAAAGTACGCCTATTCACCCGTTATCGGTAGCCTGACCATCCCGATAGCCATACAATTTGTATTTAGCCAGGCCAACAATGAATGGGAGATGAATGTGCGGCCCTTCGACTTGCCGCCAATCCATAACTTGATGTACAATATCCCTGGGAAAAGTATATTGAACAATCAGGATAGCAGCTGCTCCGGCAATCACGCCAACGATACGACCATGCAGATGCTCTCTAATGTCAATCTAGTGACGACTATCAACGGCCTGATTACCGGCACGCTGGCGAGCATCCCTGGCAGCGGCAACCTGGGCAACGGCATTCAGTTCGATTTTTCCGTCGGCGATGCGGGCCTGGCATTTCCCAACAACGACGGCATCCAGATCGCCGTAAAAGGCGGCGCCAGCTACCAGGGAACGGCCTACGACGCCCCGCCACCCGCCCCGCTCCCGCTGCCCGTTCCGCCCGGCGATGCCGACGAGCATCACCTCTACCTGTATGTGTCGAGCTACGAGGTCGATGCGCTCTCCTGGGCTTTTTTCAAAGCCGGACAACTCGACCTTCTGGTTCAACCCGACCAGATACCAAATCCGGAGGCACTGAAAGTGAAAAGTTACGTGAGCATGGAGTCGGCACTCCAGCCTTACGAAGCCTTCGTCATGTTTGCCCAAATCGAGCAAAACACCGCCCCTGTCACCTCTTTTCAGACCGTTTACTACTTCGATACGGCGGTGATGAACCAATTGAAAACCCAACTGCCCGCTTCGATCGACCAACTGATTCAGGGTTTGCAGGGCAATGCCTATGTTTCACAAACCGATCTGGATAACTTCCTGCAATCGGCCACCGTGCCGGCCAGTTATTTTTCGGTCATAGCGGATGCAGGCAAAATATCGGCGATGGTGCTGACGCAGGATCTGAATTTCACACTGCTGATCCAGAACGGGCAGACGGATGCCCCCAACATCAAATTCGAAGTAAAACGCGTGGACATCCTTACCGATCTGGCGCTGGGCATCAGCCCCAGCAAAACGCAGTCGATGCAATTCGGCTTTGCCAACGCCACCAACGTCTGTACGTTTCAGAGCAGTTCGATTCCGGGTTTCAACGGCGATGTTTTCGCGCAAATCGTGTGGCCGGTGACTGCCGAGTACAACTACGCCGCCAACCTCGTCAAACTCGGTCAGGAAGGCGTACCGCTGCCGATCATGAAAGGATTTCAATT
>JADZFP010000235.1 GCA_020849825.1 Saprospiraceae bacterium | reverse complement strand
TGAAGTATCTGGGTACCTGGGACCTGTAAATTGCGACGCTTACGACGCGTAGGGCGAGTCGTAACCCAGAATGCGCAGCATCGAATTGGCATCCTGCTCCTGAAACACTTCCCAATCTGTAAATTCACCGTAGTAATTTCGGTCGATCAGAATGTGTTTGGGGGCCGGCAACAAGCAATGTTTGAGGCCACCGTAGCCGCTGAGCGATTCCTGATAGGCGCCCGTATGGAAAAATCCGATGTACAGCGGAAAGTCCCTTTTGTCGTCGAATACAGGTAAGTAAACCTGATTGATATGGGCTTCCGAGTTGTAATAATCGGCATTGTCACAGCTGATACCGCCGATGTTTACCCTGTGGTATTCTTTTTCCCAGTGATTGATCGGGAGCAGAATGAAGCGCTCTTTTATCCCCCAACTATCTGGCAATGTGTTGATTAGCGAGTTGTCGAGCATGTACCATTGCTCCTGATCGTTCTGTTGTTTTTTTCCGATCACGGAAAAAATGGTCGCGCCGCTTTCTCCAACGGTGTATTTGCCGAATTCGGAATAAATATCCGGCTCCGGAACACCTTCACTGTCGCAGGATTCTTTGATCTGACGCACGATTTCATTGACCATGTACGGATAATCGTATTCAAAACTGAGTGAATTTCGGATCGGCATACCGCCGCCGATATTGAGGGCGGATAGGGTAGGGCAGATTTTGCGAAGTTCGCAGTAGGTTTTGATTCCCCTTTTCAGTTCGCTCCAGTAATAAATAGTGTCTTTAATGCCCACATCGACGAAAAAATGGAGCATTTTTAGTTCAAATTTCGGGTTATTGGCCAGTTTGTCTTTGTAAAACGAAAGCACTTCCGACTGGCGAATGCCCAGGCGCGAGGTATAAAATTCGAAATTTGGTTCCTCTTCGGTAGCCATTCGAATACCGATATTGCATTTTTCGACATGGACATGGGCAGCGAGGTGGTCGAGTTCGTCGACGTTGTCGCACACCGGAATGACATTGGTGAAGCCCTCGTTGATCAGGTCGGCAATTCGTTGAACGTACGCTTTGGGTTTGTAGCCGTTGTTGACGATGGTCGTGCTCTTGTTGATCTTTCCGAGTTTGTACAAGCGCCAAACCAGATCGATATCAAAGGCCGAGGAGGTTTCCAGTTGCGTACCGTTTTCCAGCACCTCATTCAGCACGAATGCGAAGTGCGAACTCTTGGTACAATAGCAGTAAATGTATTTACCGTTGTAATCGTAACGCTGAATGGCGTCGCGGAATAATTTACGGGCGGTCTGAATTTTTTCGCCGATCTTGGGTAGATAGGTGATTTTGAGGGGCGTACCGTATTTCTGTATCAGTTCAAACAGATCGATCTCGTTGAACAACAATTGATTGTTGCGAAGGCTGAAACCATCCTGAGGAAAGTCAAAAGTCTGTGTAACAAGATCGTAGTAGGTATTTTTCATTGAAGTAGCCGAAATAGTTTGTTCTGAATGAGCGGGCAAAATTAGATGGAATTTAAAGGATATCGGGGGTTTATTTTTTGCTATATTTAACATAATATAAATTATGGAATAAAACAAAGAGCGATTTTACCTGTTACCACCGTCCTGACTTAGATTGAAAAACCTGAATTTTTACCTTTGTACCATTCGATCCCTGAAAAAGACAACACCGCTGTGACTTCTGTCACGAATTGCCCGGCTTTGAGGCCCTCATCTTTGCCTCATCAAATTACTCACTCAAAGTACACTGTTTAACAGAAAAAAGACTCTGTCATGAAGATCGAACAAATTTATACCGGCTGCCTGGCACAAGGCGCATATTACATCGAAAGCGAAGGCGAAGCCGTTGTGATCGACCCACTGCGTGAAGTAGCCTCGTATCTCGAAAAGGCTGAAAATGACGGCGCCAAAATCAAATATGTTTTTGAGACGCACTTTCACGCCGATTTTGTCAGCGGGCACCTGGATCTTTCTCAAAAGACAAACGCGCCGATTGTGTACGGCCCCAATGCCAACCCGAGTTTCAACGCCTACATTGCCAAAGACGGCGAAGAATTCAAGGTCGGTAAATTGACTTTCCGCGTTTTGCATACCCCGGGCCACACTATGGAAAGCACCTGCTACCTGCTGATTGATGAAAACGGCAAGGAAAAAGCCCTGTTTTCGGGTGATACGTTGTTGATCGGCGATGTTGGCCGCCCCGACCTGGCCCAGAAAGCCGCACACATGACGCAGGAACAACTGGCAGAAACACTCTACGAATCGCTTCGTAACAAGGTAATGACTCTGCCTGACGACGTAATCGTGTACCCGGCTCACGGCGCCGGCTCTGCCTGCGGTAAAAAAATGTCGAAAGAGACTTTCGATACGCTGGGCAATCAAAAAGCGACCAATTACGCTTTACGTGCCAACATGACGAAAGAAGAATTTGTCAAAGAGGTGACGACCGGGCTTACCCCTCCCCCAGCCTATTTCCCTCTCAATGTGGCCCTCAACAAACAGGGTTACGACAGCATCGACGTGGTGATGGAACGCGGTACCCGCGCCTTGTCGCCCCGTGCTTTCGAAGCGGCTGCCAATGAAACGGGCGCCCTGCTGCTCGACACCCGCGATGCCGAGGTTTTCGCAAAAGGTTTTGTGCCCAACTCCATCAATATCGGTATCGACGGCCAGTTTGCCCCCTGGGTAGGCGCGCTGATCCCCGACGTTAAACAGGAAATTCTGGTCATCGCCGAACCGGGCCGCGAAGAAGAGGTGGTTACCCGACTGGCCCGCGTCGGTTACGACTATTGCCTGGGTTATCTGGAAGGCGGCTTCGATGCCTGGAAAGCGGCCGGAATGGAAATCGACAACATCCAGCGCGTATCGGCCGATGAACTGGCCGATATTCAGCAGGCCGACCCGAAAGCCATCGTTTTCGACGTACGCAAAGAGAGCGAATACAAAAGCGAACACATTGTAGGCGCTGAAAATGCCCCACTTGATTTTCTCAATGAAGCCATGTCCAAACTGCCCAAAGAGAAAACCGTGTTCATCCACTGCGCCGGCGGATACCGCTCCATGATATTTGCCAGTGCCTTGCGCGCACGCGGTTTTGACAATCTGGTCGACGTACGCGGCGGATTCAAAGCAATCAAGGAGAGCAACCGGTTCGATGTAACGGAATACGTGTGCCCGACCACACTGCTCTGATAAGAAAAGAAGAAGTTGATTGAACGTTATTACTAGCTGCCGGCGCTTTACCGGCAGCTATTTTTTTACTCCTCTCCTACCCTGGCATCTTTGGCTCAGGTGTGATATATGTCACGCCGTAGGGGCTTCCTGCCGCAATAACTTTGTATCAAGAAATCGAAAGTACACGAAATATGGAACTACTCTCTCATCCCTGGCCTTGGTGGGCAGCCGGTATTATTATCGGTCTTACCGTGCCCGCCTTGTTGATTCTCGGCAACAAACACTTTGGTATTTCGGCTAATTTAAGGCACCTCTGTGCGGCCTGTTTGCCGGCCAACATCAAATTCTTTCAGTACGACTGGAAAAAGGAAGTCTGGAACTTCTTCTTTGTAGGAGGAATACTTCTAGGGGCGATTATTGCAACCGTTTGGTTTCAAAACCCCGATCCGGTTCAGATTCATCCCGATCTGGCTGCTGATCTGGCCGCTCAGGGTGTTACCCAAATTGACGGACTTGTCCCGGCCGATTTATTTAGCTGGGACAGCCTGTTTTCTCTTCGCGGGTTTATTCTGATGGTTATTGGCGGTTTTTTGATCGGCTTTGGCACCCGTTATGCCGGCGGATGTACTTCCGGACATGCGATTATGGGGCTTTCCGATTTGCAGGTGCCGTCGCTGATCGCTACGATCTCGTTTATGGTCGGGGGCTTTATCATGGCCAACCTCATTTTACCCTTCATTCTCGCATTGTAAACCCGCTCAAAGCAAATTCTGCCATGTCCACGATAAAAGAATTTCAACTTCCCACACCTCCACAACCTGCCCCGGAGGCAGTTGATCAAAATGCCGATTTTGAAGTGCGCTCACTGGATACCATGTGCGTTAATGAATCGCAATTGAAGCACCCGTGGTGGTACAATCTGAAATACACGGCGGTCGGTCTGTTTTTTGGGCTGGCTTTCGTAAAGGCCGAAATCGTATCCTGGTACCGTATTCAGGAGATGTTTCGTCTCGAATCGTTTCACATGTATGGCGTAATTGGTACTGCCGTTGTGATTGGAGCACTATCGGTTTTTTTAATTAAAAGACTCAAAATCAAAAGTATATACGGCGAAGAAATCCTTTTTCACCCGAAAAAATTCAACAAAGGCCAGATCATCGGCGGTTTGATATTCGGATTGGGCTGGGCGATGACCGGCGCCTGTCCGGGTCCTCTGTTTGCACAAATCGGCACCGGTGCTATTGTCATCACCGTTACACTGATCAGCGCAATAGCCGGCACGTGGGTATATGGCTATTTCAGGGAAAAACTGCCGCATTAATTCACTCAAACGTATTACATGATGAAATACACTCTCGCTATACTGCTGATTACAGGCCTGATGAGCCTCAACGCATGCGGACAATCGGGCGCCAAACCCAAACTGGCGCGTATTGATGTCCAGCAGGCAATTCGGCTCATTCAATCTGAAAAAAACCTTCAGGTTGTCGACGTTCGGACTCCTGGTGAAGTGGCGGCTACCGGCGTAATTTCCAATGCTGTAAACATCAGCATCGCCAGCGCCGATTTTTCCAAACAAATTGACCGGCTGGACAAAAACAAACCTGTACTGGTTTACTGTGCTTCGGGCGTTCGTAGTGCACAAGCGGCTTCCCTGTTGGAAAAGAAAGGCTTTCTGATGGTTTACGACCTCTCACCCGGAATCAGTGGATGGCTGCGTGCCAATCAAAAAACAACTTCAAACTGAGGTACAATGAGCACTTTATTTCAAAACTGGCATTTTATGCGCATCATGCGCGCCCTTCTCGGTGGTTGGGCGATATTCGAAGCCTTTCGTACCAGCGAATGGTTGCTGCTGATGCCCGGTGCTTTGTTCGCCATGCAGGCCATCTTCGATATTGGTTGCTGTGGCGCCGCGGGTTGCAGCACGCCCAATCGTTACCAACGAAATCAGGTGGATGATAATGAAATCGAATTGTCCGTGGAGGAAGTGAAATCTGCCAAAAATTAAGGTGTCTGCGCGATACCGACGTAACAAAATACCCATTTTCATTCTCCATTACTGCCGGGCAGGCTCGTCTTGCCTGGCAGCATTTTATTACCTCTCCCCTACTCTGCCTATATTTGGCGGCATGATACAACACCCGTTTGATGCGGCCGCTTTGCGCAGGATTTTTCCGGCTTTTGAGCAACACGAACTTGCGCAATGGCTACTCGATAAGTCTGTTTTTGCCGAAGTCGGGTCCGGACAGACCCTCATGCAGGTTGGTGGCGCCGTACGCCACGTCCCCCTGGTTTTACAAGGCTCTATCAAAGTATCGACGGAAGACCCGGGCGGCCGGGAGATTTTTTTGTACTATATCCTGCCCGGAGAGACCTGCGCAATCACACTCAATACCTGTTACAAAAACGAAAGCAGCCGGATCAATGCCCTGACGCAGGAAACCACCCGGGTTTTGTTGTTGCCGGCCATGGAAGTGTACGAAGCCGCCCGGAAGTTTCCGTCGTGGCAGCGTTTTGCTTTCGACAGTTTTGGCCGCCGGTACGACGAACTACTGCAGGCATTGGAAAGTGTTGTTTTTCAACGACTTGACGAGCGATTGCTCAACTATCTCAAAGAAAAAGCCTCGGCCCTGCAAACCCGTCAGATCCGCATTTCCCAACAACAGATTGCCGATGATCTCAACAGCTCGCGGGAGGCGGTCTCCCGTTTGATCCGTCAGTTGGAAGAACGGGGCGCTTTGCGCCATTCGAGAGGCGTTATTGAAATTTTTCAGGCTATGTGATCGCGATCACATAAATGCCTGCGAGGAAGGGAGAACTTTGATTTGTCAAAAGCCTCTACGATGAAAAACTGGCCGCCATTGCTGAAACTCTTTATCGTATGCCTGCTTTGCGCAGGACTGATTGGCCTCATCGTCTGGCTGGTACAAATTATTCGTTAACCAACTACAATTTGAACTGCCATGAAAAAGAACATGGGTAACATCGACCGGATCGTACGCCTCGTGATTGCCGCGATCGCCGCTTTCCTTTTCTTCAACGGAACGCTGACGGGTACACTGGGTATTGTCGCCATCGTTGTCGCCGCTATTTTTACACTGACCAGTGTCGTCAGTTTTTGCCCGCTTTACGCGATCGTGGGATTGTCGACCTGCCCTACATCCCAAAAGTAAATGCAACCCGGTTTCGTACGGACGGCGTCGGGCAATTTTTTACTGATTGTCGTCTGTACGAAACCACCCACTCCCCTGCCCTATTTTTCTAGGTATGCCCGAACAAAAGCGCTGAGTTCTTCTCCGTGCAGGTTTTTGGCAACAACCCTGCCCCGGCTGTCGAGCAGAAAATTGGCGGGTATCGTTCTGATCCGCAGAAGATCGAGAAAAGGGCTTACATCTCCTTGTAAATGAGAACTTTGCGGCCATATGGCCTGGTCTTTTGAAATGGCGGCCTTCCAGCCTTTTTCATTGCTGTCGAGTGCATAGCCTACGATCTGGAAGCCTTTGTCTTTCGTTTCCTGATACAAAGGG
>JADZFP010000234.1 GCA_020849825.1 Saprospiraceae bacterium | reverse complement strand
GTTTCCTTTCGTCAAACAGCGCCGCCAGTCGGCCGAAACGAATCGCGGCTCACAGCCCCTCCACCCCCTTCCGCCACGGCAGTAAATACCCCGCTTCCAGTTCGCCTTCCTGTTCCCCGGCGTACACCAGAAAGCGGCGTTCGGGGCCCGCGCCGCTGAGTTCGCCCCAGCGCCGGAGGCCTTTGGTGAGGCGTTCGTTGTAGGTCTGGCTGGATTTGATTTCGATGGCGTTCAGCACGCCGTTTTCCTCAATCAGCAGATCGATTTCGTTGCCTTGCTGGTCTTGCCAGTACCAGAATTTCGGGCGTTTGCCGGCGTTGGCGCGTTTTTTATACCACTCCACGATCAGGGCATTCTCCACGATATTGCCGAAATAATGGTGCCGCTCCAGTTGCGCCGCCGAACCGATGCCGAGCAGGTTGCACAGCAGTCCTGTGTCGAAAAAGTAGATTTTGGGCGCTTTGATGATGCGTTTGTTGAAGTTTTCGAAGTAGGGCGGCAGTTTGAAGATCAGGTAGGAGGCTTCGAGCACCGAGAGCCAGGCTTTGATGGTGTTGACTGCCACGCCGGTGTCGTTGGCCAGGGTGCTCAGGTTGAGCGGCTGCCCGACCCGGCCGGCGCACAGGCGCATAAACTTGCCGAATTGCGAGAGGTCGCCCACGTTTTTCAGCAGGCGCAGGTCGCGTTCGAGGTAGGTCTGGATATAACTGTCGAAATAAAACTCCGGCGGCACGGCGCGCTCGCCGTACAGAGCAGGGTAGCCGCCTTGCCAGGCAAATGCCTCCAGAGCGGGCGCCGGGTGGTCTTTTTCGATCTCCCGAAGCGAAAGCGGCAGCAGGTTCAGCACGCCCACCCGGCCGGCGAGCGATTGGGTGATGCGCTCCATAAGCAGAAAATTCTGGGAACCGGAGAGCACGAAGCGGCGGTTTTTGTCGGCGTCGACCAGCCCCTGCAGGTAGTTGAAGAGCTCGGGTACGCGTTGCGCCTCGTCGAGGATGGCGCCTTGCGGAAAGCTGTTGAGAAAACGCCGGGGATCTTCTTCGGCCCGCTGGCGGGCATCGGCGTCTTCCAGACTGGCATAGGGCAATTCGGGCAATAAATGCCGCAACAGCGTGGTTTTGCCGCTTTGGCGGGGCCCGCCCAGGTAAACAATGGGAAACCATGCGCGAAAATCGCGGATAGTGGCCGTTATGTCTCTTTCGATGAAAGTCATTTCTTAGTAAACTTGCAATCCAATTGCAAATTTACTAAATTTTTGCTCCTTTCCAAACAGTCTTCCTTATCCGTGCACATACGGCGCCTCCTCTAGCGCCAGCGCCCGCACGTTTTCCAGCACGTGTTTCATGTATTGCCGCCAGATGGTTTTGGTGAACAGCCATTGCAGCGGATAGAGCCAGGCGACGTTCGAGAGCATGGCGTAGCGGTAGTCGATGCGGATTTTGCCGTCGGGCAGCGGCGTGGTAATCCATTCGCCCTGGAAGCGGTCGAGGCCCAGCATTTGGTATTTCAGCTCGCGCACTTCTATTTTCCAGTATTCGTTTTCGCGGCGTTCGAGCCGCACGTCGAGCGCCGCTTCGCCACCCTTGAAGCCGAAGGTCGGGGCCGCAAATACCTTGCGGCTGCCGCCGGGCTGCCCCCAGCCGGCATCGTCGGTGCAATGCGTCACCCTGGGCATGGGCCCCCAGCCGGCGTGTATCCGGGTGACGTCGCAGAGCATGGGCGTTTTGAAGGCGCATTCCAGCGTGGTGTCGAATACGGCGGTGATGGCGGTACGGGAGGTCATGGCAATGACGGGTGCGGTGGAGAAATTGAACCTGCAAATTTAGGACGAAAAAAAGGAGGAGAGATTTACAATAAGCGCTAAAACCGTACCGGCCAACGCGACTCAACCATTTGATGGGCATGCTGTTAGGATAAAGCGGCAAACGTAGAAATATCCGTGCGCCCCAACCCATAAACCCTCATCAACCTTCATATCTATGAATCTGAATCAAGTCACCGTTCCCTCCCTCGATCTGGAGCAATCCATTCCTTTTTACGAAAAACTCGGTCTGGAACTGATCGTCCGGTCGCTTCCCCATTACGCGCGTTTCGTGTGTCCCGACGGCAACGCTACCTTTTCCCTGCATCAGGTCGCGCAAATGCCCGCCGGCGAGGGCGTCTGGGTTTATTTTGAATGCGACGACCTCGATGCGTATGTCGCCAAACTGGCCGGCCAGGGTATCGCTTTTGAAGAAATGCCCGTCGACCAACCCTGGCTGTGGCGCGAAGCCCGGTTGAAAGACCCCGACGGCAACCAGCTGATCCTGTTCCATGCCGGCAAAAACCGGCTCGATCCGCCCTGGCGGCTGAAAAAATAGGGGCGGATGAGGGGCATAGGTTTTGCCGCGATGCGGCACGAAACGTACGTGGAATGATATGGGGGGCATATAGGTTTTGCCGCGATGCGGCACGAAACGTACGTGAAATAACACGGGGAGGCTACATACATTTTGCCGCGATGCGGCAGTTGGGGCAACTACATATTGCCGGAAAACGATAATTCAGATCCAAAATGCTGAATACCCATTCCGGGCCGCATCGCGGCCAAATGTATGTAGCCCTGAAAGGGCCCCGTCCGCCCGCGCACACAGGTGTCCGGAATCGGACAGTTTCAGCCTTGGGCAATTTTTATAAAAAACTGAAAATCATACTTTTAAAAAACCGGCACAAACTCTGATGCGATACAAGCGACGGTTGAACAACCGGATCGGCCTATGCTTCGCAACTACCTGATCATCGCTCTGCGCCAACTGTGGAAGAACAAATTCTTCACCGGCGTCAATATGTTCGGCCTGTCGGTCGGACTGGCATGCTGCCTGCTTGTCTCGCTCTACATTTACGAGGAGACGCATCACGACCGCCATCACCCCCGCGCGGCCGACATTTGCCGGGTGGGCACCACTTTTGTCAACGGGCAGGGCAAGGAGGAAGACACCGACACCCGGACCTTCAACACGCCCAGCCCGCTGGCGGGTGTGCTGATGGAGGAATTCCCCGAGATTGAAAAAACGACCCGTCTGCAATCGGTTATCGACCGGGAAAAAACGCTCCTGCGCGCCATGGACAACGGGCAGTCGATCCGCGCCGTCAACGAACCGGGCGGTTTTTTTGCCGACTCGACGTACTTCGAATTTTTCGCCTACGACTTTATCGAAGGCGACCCCGCCAGGGCGCTCAACGAGCCGAATACGGTGGTACTGACCGAGGAAATCGCCCGCAAACTGTTCGGCAACCAGCCGGCTTACGGCAAAGTGGTTCGCATCAGCAACAACTGGTTCGAGGAGGGTGATCTCGATTTGAGGGTGACGGGCGTATTTCGCCAGCCCGAAGCGCCGACCCGCATGAAAGGCCGCTTTTTTATGTCGATGTATTCGGGCGGTATCGGCGATTTTGTCAAAAACACGACCAATCTCGCCAGCAACAACATGTTCGACACCTACCTGCTCCTGCGCCCGGGCGCCGACGTGCAGGCCCTGAACGCCAAACTGCCGGCTTTTGTGGAAAAACGCATGTCGGCCGACCTGAAATCCCGCAGTTTCAGCAAAAAACAGTTTCTGGTGCCGCTGGCCGACGTGCATTTGTCGGGCATCGGCAAAGGCGGCAGCACCGCTTACCTGTACATACTCGGCTCCATCGCCGCCTTTACCCTCTTGATCGCCTGTGTGAATTTTATGAACCTGTCGACGGCCCGCTCGGCCCGGCGGGCCAACGAGGTGGGCGTGCGCAAAGCCGTGGGCGCAACCCGTTTTCACCTGGTGGGGCAGTTTTTGGGCGAATCCATGCTGATCGCCGCCGTATCGTTTGTGATCGCCCTTGGCCTGGCCGCGCTCGCCCTGCCGCTGTTCAACGAACTGGCCGAACGCCACATGCACTTATCCCTGCCCGACTCGCCGGGCATTGCCGCCGGCTTACTGGGACTGGCGCTGCTGACGGGCTTTCTGGCCGGCGTGTATCCGGCCTTTTACCTGTCGTCGTTCCGGCCCGTGGCCATGTTGAAAGGAAAAACGGGCCCTCGCTTTTCCGCTGCCTTGCTGCGCAAAGGGCTGGTAGTGTTCCAGTTTGTGATTTCGGCCGGACTGATTCTCGCCTCCCTGGTGATCGACCGGCAGATGCATTACGTGCAGTCGAAAGACCTTGGTTTTTATAAAGAACAACAAATCGTGCTGCCCCTGCTGAGCCAGGCCGCACAGTCGGCCTACGAGCCCCTTAAAGCCGAACTCGACCGCGACAGCCGGGTGGCAAAGGCCGGGGCTTCGTTGTATTATCCGGGCATTATGAATCCGTCCGACATGTCATTGTTCCGCGAAGACCGCTCGAAGGAGCAATACGCTATCACGCGGATGAACTGGGTGGATTATGATTTTTTACCTGCGCTGGGCATCGAAGTGGTGGCCGGACGTATGTTTTCGATCGATTTTCCCTCCGATACGCTCGACAGGATCATCCTGAACGAAACCGCCGTCGCGAAGCTGGGGTACGGCAGTCCCGACGAAGCCCTGGGCAAAATCGTGCGGTTCAGCTGGCCCGAGCGGGAATTCCGCTTCGAGGTGATCGGCGTGGTGCGCGATTTTCACTTCGAGGATTTGCATGAAGCCATCGAACCCTATGGTTTTTTGCTGAATACGTCGTCGCAGCACAATTACCTGATTGCCCGCGCCAACACCGGCGACATGCAGCCTTTGCTGGCCGATTTGGCGGCACTTTGGCAAAAACTGGTGCCCGGCGAACCTTTTGAATACACTTTCCTCGACCAGGATTTTCAAAAAAACTACAAAAACGACCGGCAGATGGCCGCCCTCGTGGGTAGTTTTACGGGTATTGCCATCGTCATTTCCTGTCTGGGCCTGTTTGGCCTCGCCGCTTTTGCCGCCGAGCGCCGCACCAAGGAAATCGGTATCCGCAAGGTGCTCGGCGCTTCCGTGGCGGGCATCACGGGCATGCTGGCCGGCGACTTCCTGCGCCTGGTGCTGATCGCCATTGTGATCGCTTCGCCCCTGGCCTGGTGGGTGATGGACCGCTGGCTGCAAGACTTCGCCTATCGCATCGAACTGCAATGGTGGATGGTTGCCCTTTCGGGTATCATTGCGATCGTCATTGCTTTTCTGACGGTGAGCGTACAAAGCATTAAAGCCGCGCTGACCAATCCTGTCAACAGCTTGAAAACAGAATAAATACCTCTACCGATGATCTATCATTTTTTCAAACTCGCCGGCCGCTCGCTGATGAAAAGCCCGCTGTTTGCCGGGTTGAACATCCTCGGACTGGCCCTCGGCCTGACGGTTTCCTTGTTGTTGTTTCTGCACGTGCGGCAGGAATGGTCGTTCGATCGCTACCACCGGCAGGCGCAACATATTTTCCGGGTGGTGCTCGATACCCGCGCCTACGACGAAGACGAACAACAACTCACCGCGGCGCCCAACGCCATCGCGCCGGCCCTGCGGGAGCATATTCCGGCGGTGACGCGCGCGGCGCGTATCATGCCGCACAATTTCAACGGGACGGCCTATGTGGTCGCCGGCGACAAAAAACTGGCGGAAAACAAACTGGTTTGGGCCGACCCCGAACTCTGCGACATATTCGACCTGCCCGTGCTGGCTGGCGACCTGAAATCGGCCTTGTCGCAGCCCAACCAGGTGGCGCTCAGCCGTTCGGCGGCGCTGCGTTATTTCGGCGCAACGGCGCCCCTGGGCCAGCTGTTGCGCGTGGACCAAATGGCGCCGCTCGAAGTGGCGGCCGTCTACGAAGATTTTCCGGCGCATTCCACCCTCGATGCCGAACTGATCGGCTCTTTCTCCACCCTGAAACGCGCCAGTCAGCGCCTCATCTGGGACAGTGCCAGTTTTGAAACCTGGGTCCTGCTCGACCCCGGCGCTTCGCGCGCTGCCGTGGAGCAGCAAATGGCGACGCTGCTGGACCAAAACGTCGCCCCCGAAGACCGCTATTATTCCCTGTGGCTCCAGCCCTTGCGCGACGTGCACCTGCATTCGACCGAGTTGGACGACGACCACGTACGCGCCGGCGATTACCGGCAGGTTGTGCTGCTGGGCGCCCTGGCCCTGGCGGTGTTGCTGATCGCCTGTTTCAATTACATGAACCTGTCGACCGCCCGTTCGCAACTGCGCACCCGCGAAGTGGGCATCCATAAAACCATGGGCGCCTCGCGCGGCCGGTTGAGCCTGCGCTTTTTTGCCGAAACGGGGGTGCTGGTGGGCGTTTCCCTGCTGCTGGCTTGCGGATTGTTGTACCTGACGCTGCCTGCGTTCAACCAGCTGGCTGGCTCGCGGCTCGATTTTGGCATGTTGCTGAACGCCGACACCCTGTTGTCGATAGCGGGCATCGGGGCCCTGGTTGTGCTCAGCGCCGGGGCGTATCCGGCTTTTTTCCTGACGGCTTTTCAGCCCAAAAACCTGTTGCAGACCAGTTTTCGCAAAAACACGGGCGCCGGCTGGCTGCGCCGCAGTCTTGTGACCGGGCAGTTTGCCGCCTCGGTGGCGCTGATGATATGCACGGTGGTGTTGTACCGCCAGATGCAGTTTATTCAACAGAAAAAACTCGGTTTCGAACCCGAACAGGTCGTCGCCATTACCGCCACCGCTGCCAACGACGAGGGGCAAATGGCTGCGCTGGCCGAGGGTTTCCGCCGCCTGAGCGCCGTCGATGCGACGACGCTGGCACAGACGTATCCGGGCGGCGCGCCCAGTGAACGCACGCTGGTTCGTCAGGAAGACGATCCCGGCGGGCTGCCCTTGTCGACCAACCGCTGCGGACCGGGTTTTGAAAAAGTGCTGGGCCTGCAACTGCTGGCCGGCGCCGGGTTGCCCGAAAAACTGCCGGGCGACACGATGACGCATGTTGTATTGAACGAAACGGCGGTCAAATACCTCGGATTTACACCCGAACAGGCGGTCGGCCGCAAGGTGATTTGTCAACTGGGCCCCAATGCGATCATCACCGGCGTGGTCAATGATTTTCATTCGGAAAGTTTGCACAAGCCCATCGGCGCCTACGCTTTTCACGATTCCGAACGGGAGTCGCTTGAACTGGCGCTGGTCCGGATCAGCGCCGCCGATCTGCCGCAAACGCTCCGGCAGATCGAATCGACCTTTCAGGCCGTGATGCCCCAGTCGCCCTTCGAACTGCGTTTTCTCGACGACCAGATCGACGCCCTGTACCGCAAAGAGCAGCGCACAGCGCGCGTCATGCTGGTATTTGCGTGCCTGTCTATCTTTATTTCCTGTCTGGGTTTGTTCGGTCTGGCGGCATTTGCTGCCGAGCAGCGCACGCGGGAGATCGGAATCAGGCGGGTGCTGGGCGCTTCGGTCGTCAGTGTTTCCCGCTTGCTGACCGCCGATTTTATCCGGCTGATCCTGCTGGCGATCGTGATCGCGGCGCCGCTGGCGGCCTGGGCCATGCAGCGCTGGCTGCAGGACTTTGCCTACCGCATCGAATTGCAGGGCTGGATGTTTGTTCTGGGCGGCGTACTGGCC
This sequence comes from Saprospiraceae bacterium, assembly GCA_020849825.1. Classification (GTDB taxonomy): domain Bacteria; phylum Bacteroidota; class Bacteroidia; order Chitinophagales; family Saprospiraceae; genus M3007. The sequence continues at coordinate 2,650 of JADZFP010000234.1, read as the reverse complement.
TTGCTGGTCGGTTTGCTGACGGTTGGCGCACAGAGCGTCAAAGCCGCATTGACCGACCCGGTGCGCACCCTGCGCAACGACTAGAACCAAAGCCGAGAACCGCGACACCCAACACCCACACCCATGCTTCGCAACTACATCAAAATCGCCTTTCGCAACCTGCGCAAAAATCCGGGTTACACATTCATCAATATCACCGGGCTGGCGGTCGGGCTGGCCGCCGGCGTTTTGGTATTGTTGTGGGTGGCCGATGAATTTCGGTACGACCGTTTTCATGAAAAACTGCCCCTGCTCTGCGTGATGTTGCAACATCAAACCATGCAGGGCGAAACTTTCACTTTCCAGGCCATGCCCGGCCCTTTGGCGGCGGCTTTGCCGGCGGAAATACCAGAGGTGAAACATGCCGCCCGGATGACCTGGACGGGCCAGTATTTGTTTCGCGTGGGCGACAAATCGGGTTATGAAAAGGGTATTTTTGTCGAGCCCTCTTTTTTTCAAATATTCACTTTCCCGGCGCTTAAAGGCGACCCCGAAGCGGCTTTGCGCGATGCCGGCTCCTGTGTGCTGACCGAACAAGCGGCGCGGAAGTACTTCGGCGATGCCGACCCCGTCGGGCAAATCATACGCTACAACAACGAACACGACCTGAAAGTCGGGGCGGTGATCAAAGACGTGCCCGAGGCCAGTTCCATCCGTTTCGATGTATTGTTGCCCTTCCGCCGGTATGCGCTGGCCAATCCCGGGCAGATCGACAGCTGGAATACCAATTCGTTCCCGACCTGGATCGAGTTGCAGCCCGGCGCGCAACTGGAAAGTCTGAATGCCAAGTTGCACCACTACATCCAAGGCAAACACGCCGGTGCGGCGGCTCACCTGCAAGCCTATCCCTTTGCCAGATGGCGCCTCGAAAGCGAATTTTCCAACGGCCAGCCCAGCGGCGGCCGCATGGATCTGGTGTTGCTTTTTCTGGCGACCGGGGTATTTATCCTGCTCATCGCCTGCGTCAATTTTATGAACCTGTCCACTGCCCGCTCTGCGCAACGCGCCCGCGAGGTCGGTGTGCGCAAGGTGGTGGGCGCGCAGCGAAGGCTCATTGTCGGGCAGTTTTTGTGCGAGGCGCTGGTGCTGACCTTTATGGGGCTGGCCCTGGCGCTGGCCCTGGTGGCGCTGTTGCTGCCGCTGTTCAACCGCCTGGCGGAAAAACACCTGGCCCTCGAATGGGCCAACTGGCAACTCTGGTCGGGGCTGGCAGCCGGCACCCTGGCCACGGGTTTGCTGGCCGGCAGTTATCCGGCCTTTTTCCTGAGCGGCTTTCAGCCGGTTCGTGTGCTGAAAGGACTGACTGGTCAGGGCCGTAAAGGCGCCCTGTTGCGCAAAGGGCTGGTAGGCTTCCAGTTCGTCATCTCGATCTTCCTCATTATCGGCACCCTGGCGATCAACCGGCAGGTGCAGTACGTGCAGAATCGCCCCCTGGGCTTCGCGGCCGACAACCTGATCGACATACCGGCGCGCGGCGATATGGGCGGCAATTTCACGGCTTTTAAAAACGAGATGCTGCGTATTCCGGCGGTCAAAAGCGTGTCCAACGGCCGCGACAACCTGGTCAATTACGGCAGCAACAGCTCGGGTTTTTCCTGGCCGGGCTACACCGACGAGCAGGATTTCCTGATGACGCTGGCCTGGGTCGGACCCGATTTCGTATCCACCACCGGCATGCGCATCAAGGAAGGCCGCGACTTGTACCCCGAATTCGGCGGCGATACCCTCAGCATATTGCTCAACGAAGCTGCCGTGCAGCGCATGGGTCTGCAAAATCCGGTGGGCACGGTAATTCAGTACGACACGGCGCGCACGGTGGTGGGTGTGGTGGAGGATTTTGTGTTCAACAATCCATTCGGCCGGCCCGAGCCGCTGGCGATCATGCTCGACCGGGAGGCGTACAGCCATTTTTACGTGCGTTTCGACAACGATGCCGACTGGAAGGCCAATCTGGCGCGTATCGAGCAGGTGTACAAACAGCATTTCCCTGCGTATCCGTTCGAGTTCAGGTTTACGCGCGAGGAGTTTCAGCGGCAATTTCAGCGGCTTTCGCAGGTAGGCATGCTCGCCAATATTTTCGGCGCGCTGGCCATTTTCATCTCTTGTCTGGGCCTGCTCGGTCTGTCGGCCTATATGGCAGAGCAGCGGCGCAAGGAAATCGGACTCCGGAAAGTATTGGGGGCCCGGCTGAGCCAGATCTGGCTGGCTTTGTCCAAAGATTTTTTAAAACCCGTACTGGCGGCTTTTGTGCTGGCTGTACCGCTCGGCGCCTGGGCCATGTCAAAGTTTCTGACCCGTTTCGATTACCGGATCGAACTCGGCTGGCCCCTGTTTGCCATGGCCGGAGGGGCGGCTTTTCTGGTCGCTTTACTGACCGTCAGCGTGCAAGGGATCAGGGCCGCACTGGCCGACCCGGTGCGGTCGTTACGGAGCGAATGAGAAAGGCCCGACGGGGTCATTCTTTTCCCGGGCAGTACCCTGCTTGTACTACCTTTGCCCGCCTTTTTTAAAAGCTCCTTTTGTCATGTCCCGCCCTCCCTCTTCTCTCGACTGGTTTGCGTTGTTTTTATTGGCCGCCGTTTGGGGGGCGTCGTTTTTGTTCATCAAAAGC
>JADZFP010000233.1 GCA_020849825.1 Saprospiraceae bacterium | reverse complement strand
GCTCAGGTCGATGTGCCGGAACGAAAAGCGGCCGTCGTTGCCGGTCCGAACGGCCGGGCCGTTTGGATACAAGCGGATGGTTCGATTGGTCCAGGGCTTGTTGTCGGGGCTCAGGAACTGGCCTTCGATGTTGGCGGATTCAGCGGCGTAAACAGCGAAAAACGGCGCCGGCTCTACGGCTTTCCACTGAAAACGGCGCCAGCCCTGGGTCATGAGCAGATAGTCCAACGCCTGGTCGGCTTTGGGTTCTTTCGGGTCGAAATAGAAGTTAGGCTCTTCGATTTTTCCTTTTACGTCCTGTTCCAGCAGCAAGGAAGCCAGGAGATGTCCCTGTTTGTCGTCGGCATACGAAAGCATTTTTTCGTCCACGACGGCCAGGGAAAATGCGCCTTTCAGGGGTACGCCGAAGCGGTCGCGCACACGGATGTCGAGGCGCACTTTTTCTCTGGGCAGGTATTGGTCCTTGTCTGTTTTGATCTCGATCTGAAGTCCGCGGTCTTTATTGACAAAAACAAGTCGCTCGGCCTGTTCGTGGGTATTTTGATCAAAAAGGGTAAAACACGCAATGCCGGGTTCGAGCATTTCAACCGGCGCTTCGACGACGACGGCCTCTTGTTGAAGATCCAATTCTTTGAAAAAGAACAACTTGTCGCGGCTGTTTCCGGTCAGAAAGACCTTTCCGGGCCGGCTTCCGGCTATTTCAAAACGAAGGGATTTCGTACCGCGCTCGATCAGGCGCAGCGTATAGCCCCGCTCGTAAATATTGGGCAGAAGAAACGATTGTTCGTTGCCCACCGGGCGGTTGAGTCGGGCGGTATAATGTTCGCCCGATTGCGGCACAAAATCGACGGCGCCCATTCCGTTGTGATAACTTTCAAAAAGAGCCACTTGCCGCCCCTTGCCGTCGAGTATTCGCCCCGACACGTCGGCCGGTTTGCCGAATTCGTTGACTGCCTTAAATGCCAGCCGGGTAGGAATGCCTGCGACCATATCGCCACCTTCGGGGAAAAATTGCAGATCGACCCGGTTGAGAACGATTGGGACGGGGCGTGAAATGGCTTCCGTCTGGCCGTTGTGGTCAATCTGGATATTGAGCAGGCCATCGGTTGTTTCAAGATCGGGCGGCAAAACAAAGCGTAACCAGGCGCGGCCGGCATTGTCGGTCGTGACCTGACCGGCGCTGTGTTCTTTGCCGCCGATTTGAACGGTAAACCGCAGCGGACGGCCCGCCAGGGGTTGGTTATCGAGCGCAAGAGCGTCGAATCGCGCAAGGGCTTCGTCGCCGGGGCCCAGACCTTTTCGTTCAAATTCAAGTTTGAGGTTGAGGTTGGGGAGTACCACCTTTTGCAGGGTGATGTCGCGGACAAAAAACTCCCCGGTATTGAGCATCCAGTTGGTCCAGGCTTTCAACTTGTACTGCCCGCCGGGCAGCTGAGCGGGGAAGTCGAATTCACCGGCGGCAGTGCCGTCGAGGGCCAGGATGTTTTTTTCCTGCACGACGCTGCCGCGCGGATCGAGCAGTTGTATGTGCAAAACCTGGCTGCCCACGGCCGGCAGCAAATCGCCGGCATTGCGCACGTAAGCGTTGAACCAGACGCTCTCCCCCGGTCGGAGCAGGGTACGGTCGAGCTGGAGGTAAAGTTTTTCGGGGTGTAAAGTCATTCGGCGTTCTGTGAGCCGTTCGTGCAATTGGCGGTAAACGGCGCTGTCGCCCAGCACAACCGGAGCCGTCGTTACTGACGAATTTGGGGCGACCGGCATTGGCGGGTTTACCGAAGGGTTGCTGAAAAGCAGGGCCCAAAGCAAAAGGGTAATGGTCGGGTAAAACATGGTGGAAGATTTTTGGGAAAGGGATGACTGCCGTTTGGGGATTACATAAAACCGGCGCTGAAAAATTTCATTATAGTATTTTTTTAAGGATGGTGTAGTCGTAGTGAGGTCCTTTTTAGCTTATTAGAGCGCATTTACCCCTAATTTCATCCTGAGAAAAAAGCAAGTGACCGAATTATTTCTCAAAAAGAGAATAAGCCCCCGAAGCCGTAAAAACCGATCCGATGTTTCGTCTGCCCATACTTTTTCTCACGCTGCTGTACAGTACGTGTGTGTCTTTTGGACAATCGCCGGGCATACCGGCCAATGTAATTGCCACGCCGTACGAAAGGCATATCGAACTGCGCTGGACGGCCGGGATGCCCGCCGCGAGCGAATATCAGGTGTACCGTTCTGTCGACGGCATTGAATACACCCTTTTCAAAACTGTGTACCCTCCCCTGCTCAGTTGTATCGACTGGACGGGCGACGAAGGCCTGGTGCTCACCCGGCATTACAAGGTTAAAGCCGTTTCGGGTGTGATGAGCAGCGACTTTTCCGATCTGGCTACCGCTACCACTTTTAACATGACCGACGAGCAGTTGCTCGACATGACGCAGCAGTACACGCTTCGGTATTTTTGGGAGTACGGCCATCCGGTGAGCGGACTGGCACGCGAGCGCAGCAACGGCAACGACAACATCGTGACCACCGGCGGTTCGGGTTTTGGTATCATGGCCCTGATCGTCGGCGTAGAGCGGGGCTGGATTACCCGCGAAGCCGCGGTGAACAGAATGGTGCAAATCGTCTCGTTTTTGCAGGTAGCCGACCGCTTCCACGGGGTTTATCCGCACTGGCTGGACGGCAACACCGGCAATACGGTCCCTTTCAGCCAGTACGACAATGGCGCCGATTTGGTCGAAACGGCATTTTTAATGCAGGGTCTGCTGGCTGCCCGGCAGTATTTCAACCAGAACGACCCGTTGGAAAACGCGATCCGCGATGTCATTACCATTCTTTGGGAAGACGTGGAGTGGGACTGGTTCCGGAAGAACAACGGCCCTGTGCTGTACTGGCATTGGTCGCCCAATTACGGCTGGCAAATGAATTTTCCGCTGCGCGGCTTTTTTGAAGCCCAAATCGTGTACATCCTCGCGGCGGCGTCCCCGACGCACCCGGTACCGGCCAGTTTGTACCAAACCGGCTGGACGGCCGGTAACTACGCCAACAACGCTTCCTATTACGGCTACCCGATCTATTGCGGTCCGTACGGCGGCGGACCAATGTTTTTTGCGCATTATTCCTACCTGGGTTTTGACCCGAGGGGGAAAAAAGATGCCTTTTGCAATTATTTCGTCCGCAACCGCAACCATGCCCTGATACAGGTGGCCTACGCGCTGGCCAATCCCGAAAACCACGAGGGCTACGGGGCCAATTGCTGGGGACTTACCTCCTGCGACGGACCCAACGGCTATTCGGCGCACGACGTCAACCCGCAAAACGACAACGGCACCGTTGCGCCCACGGCCGCCCTGGCCTCCATGCCCTACGTACCTGCCGAAAGCATGAATGCGCTTCGGTATTTCTATCGCGAACTCGGTCAAAACCTCTGGGGACGTTACGGTTTTTACGACGCTTTCAATCTCGACCAAAACTGGTTTGCGCCTTCCTACCTGGCCATCGACCAGGGACCCATCGTCGTGATGATTGAAAACCACCGGAGCGGTCTGTTTTGGGATCTTTTTATGGCTAATCCGGAAATCCAGCCGGCACTGGACGCCATAGGGTTTGTACCCAACAGCACCGGTACCGCTGCATCGCCCCAATCCGGCTTTACGGCGAGGATTAGCCCCAACCCTGCACTGCCCGGCGCCGCGCGGCTGTTTGTTGAAACCGGCCAGCCGGTGGAACTGACAGCCAGGTATTTCTCTGCCGACGGTAGTTATCAACTGCCTGTTTTTTCCAAACGAGATGTTTCACAAAGCACTGAAATTCAACTACCAACTTTGCCACAAGGAATCGGTTGGCTGCTCGTCAGCGATGAAAAAGGCCACACCCGAATTTTAAAAATACTAACCCTCTCCAACCCATAACCCTATCAACCTGATCAACCCCATTAACCTGATCAACCTTATCAACACTCATTTTATCACTAACCATTTCAATGAAGTGCGTATGAAAAAGTTTTTCTTCGCTTTCCTGCTGATGCTGCTCGGTGGCATCGGTTTGCAGGCCCAGGTCGTCTATGAAGACTTCGAGGGCGGCGCTCAACAGAACTGGTCCGGCCTCAATGGCTCCTACAATGGCGCTATTCCCAACCCCGGCCCGGATGCCGTGAACAGTTCGGCTACTGTTGGTTCCTATACCAACGACATCGACTTCGACTTTTGCTTCGCGCTGGCCGATCAAACCTCGACCATCGATGCTTCGGAGTTCAACCAGTTCAAAATGAAGGTTTGGTCGCCGGTTGCCACGGGCAAAATCCTGCTCAAACTGGAAACCATCGGCGGCGGCGCAGCCGTGGAAAAGATCGTCGACATCCAGGGCGCCAACCAGTGGTACGAATACACCTTCGACCTCTCTGCCGGCGCGGCTGCCACGACGTACAACCGCATCCTGGTGTCGTTCAACTCTTTCGTGTTCGACAACAGCACGTTTTATTTCGACGATATCCGCGCGGAAAAAGCCATCCGGGTGATTGAAGACTGGGAAACGCCCTCGGGCATCAACTGGATCAGCCTCAACGGCGCTTTCAACGGCACCCTCGCCAACCCCGATCCGAACCAGGTGAACAACTCGGCCACGGTCGGTTCGTTTAGCAACAACGCCGCTTTCGATTACAATTTCGCCTTTGGCACCTT
>JADZFP010000232.1 GCA_020849825.1 Saprospiraceae bacterium | reverse complement strand
TGTGGTCCGGAGAACTGGCGGTCATGAAGAAATTGGTGGTGGAAGAGTAGGTTGGCGACGAATTTGACCGAATACAGGCATAATTTAGTCGAAAAAAATGAAGGGGTCCGAAATGCTGAAATGTTAGTAATAAATTGAAAATGAATACTTTGTAAAAAAGGTGCAACGAAACCCGCTGCACCTTTTTCAAAAAAAAGAATCCTTGTATTGCAAGGTACTATAAGACACTACTATATTTGCAATGTCAATTGTTTTGAATAACCTGACACTGTGGACAACCAAGGACACTCAATTCAAAAAAAATAACCGCATGGACATCAAAAATGCAAAAGCGCAAATGCGGAAAGGCGTACTGGAAATGTGCGTGCTGGCTGTGATCGCCGAGCGGGAAACCTACCCGCCGGAAATAGTCGAACGACTTCGGGGCACCAACCTCTTTATTGTCGAAGGCACGCTGTACCCGCTGCTGATCCGCTTGAAAAACGACGGCCTGGTGGACTACATCTGGCGAGAAGGCTCCCAGGGCCCGCCACGCAAGTATTTCAACATCACCGACACCGGCCGGCAGTTTTTACAGGAACTGACCGACAGTTGGCAGGAACTGGTCGAATCCGTCGCGCAGACGCTCTACGGCGCTGCCGATGAAAAACCGGCTTCCAAAAAAGCTTCGGCCAAAAAGACGCCCCCGGCGCTCAATATCGAGCCGATGCCGCCAAGTGGCGAGTAAGTTTTTTCCTGAAAAAACAACCATTCCAACTTTCACCTCACCCCCTCGATACTTCCGACTACTATGAATAAGGTCTTGAATATCAATCTCGGAGGCTACGCCATCACTATCGACGACGATGCCTACGAATATCTTGCGGCCTACCTGGATAGCATACGACGGCGCTTTTCTGAAAGCGACGGCCGCGACGAAATCCTTCGCGATATCGAAAGCCGCCTGGGCGAACTGATCTCCGGCAGCATGGGTTCGCGCACCATCGTCATGCTCCCCGACGTGGAAGCCGCCGTCGAGATCATGGGCAAACCCGAAGATTTCGGCGCCGAGCCGGTCGATAGCAAAAAAACGTCTTCCTCCGGCAAACCCGGTGGCCCGGCTATCCGCACCGGCAAACGCCTCTTCCGCGATGAGGAAGACGCAACCGTCGGCGGTGTTTGCTCCGGCCTCGCGGCCTACTTCGGCATGAACGACCCGGTCTGGATGCGCCTCATTTTCGTGCTGCTGACCTTCCTCTCCGCCGGCTTCTGGGTGCCGGCCTACCTGCTGCTCTGGATTCTGGTGCCGCCGGCAAAAACAGCCGCCGACCGCCTGTCGATGCGCGGCGAAAAGATCAACGTCGACAACATCGCCCGCGAAGTGGAAGACGGTTTCGAACGCATCAGCAATAAAGTCAACGAATACGGCTCAAAAAAAAACGCTGATCGAAGTTTAAGCGCCGCGGTATCCAGCGGCATGTCGGTCATCGGCCAGATCTTCGGTTTCGTGATTCGTTTCATAGCGAAATTTGCCGTACTGATCGGCATTTTGATCGGCGTCGGGCTCTTTGTTGCCCTGTTGGTCTCCTGGGCGGGCGGCATCTTCGGCATGATCACTGCCGCCCCCCTTCTCGACTACATGAGCCCCCTGTCGGGCGGACTGAACTACCTCGGATTTGCCAATATCTTCTTCATTTTGGGACTGCCGATTCTCGGCCTGTGTTTGTTCTTCGTCCGCCTGCTTTTCGGGGTGCGCACGCCCGGTTGGGCCACGGCGAGCCTGGCTGTTTTCTGGACGATCAATCTTTGCTCCGGGCTTGTACTGGTTGCCATGGCTTCCAAGGATTTCCGCCAAAGCGGTACCCTGACCCGCACACTCGACCTGCAGGATTTCAACTCCGATACCCTGCGAATCGAATGGGCCGGCCAATTGTCGGGCGACGATACCCGCGATGTTTTCGGCAACGACGTCATCCTCGGCAACGACCGGCTTGAAATCAATGACCTGGTGAATATCCGCGTGCGGCGCGGCGATTCCAATCGTTTCGAATGCGTCCAGAACATCACCGCTCGCGGCAGTTCCAACAGCAACGCGCTCGACAATGCGACCAAAACGGAGTTCAATATCGTTCGCGACGGCAACGTCCTGCGTGTACCTTCCTACTACGGCATTCCAAAGGGTCAAAAATGGCGTGCCCAAAACGTCCGGCTGACCATCACCGTACCCGAGGGCAAATACATCGTCTTTGGCGACCGGATCAACCACCGGGTGCATGATGTGGATTACGCCGACAACGACGGCGATTATTACATCTCCGATTATCCCAACCGCGTATTCCGCATGACTGCCAACGGGCTCACCTGCGCTGATTGCCCCGCATTCGGAGATCGCGACTACAAAGGCGGACGCAATTTTGAAAACTTTATCCTGGAAGGCGATTTTAGCACGGAAATCAACAAAGGCGACAATTTCATCTTCCGGATCGAAGGCGCTCCCGCCGATCGCGAATTGGTCAAAGTTATCCGAACCGGTGAAAAAATCACATTTACCACCGAAGGCAAAACAACCGGCGGCCGGGTCAAAATCTACATGGAAGCGCCGGTGTTTACCTCTCTGTATGCCAACAACACCGGTCCCGTCGTCATTCGCGGTTTTGAGGAAGGAAGAGCCTCGATCTCCGCGCGCGGAACCTCGCAAATCAAGGCTTACATCGATGTCCTGCAAAATCTGGAACTGCTCCAGATCGGCGCCTCCCAGATCGAACTCACCGGAGATGGCGGGTACCTGGAAGCCAAACTGACGGAAGGCGCCGTGCTTGAATCGTCGGGCTTCCGCGCTAATGAAGTCGATATTTCCGCCAAAGACGGCTCCAAAGCGCGCGTGCACGCAAAATCGACGGCTCGTGTGAAAAAAGACAGCCAAAGCGAGGTCAAAGTCGACGGCGATGCCCACGTAGAAGAACTCGGTACGGAAAACTGAAAATAAGGTAGACCAACACTGCACCTGCACAATGAAAAATCTTTGGATCAATGGTCTCGAATTGGCCGCCCGCATACACGTATTCCTTTTCCTCAATGTCTACGGTTGGGGAAAAATTATGGGCGGCCAATTTTACCGGAAAGGGCATCTGCCCCCCGAAATCGCACAGCAAACCCTGGCCGATGCAACGCCTTTCGACCTGGCCTGGACGTTCTTCGGTTATTCCACAGCCTACATCTTCTTCATCGGGATGACGCAGATACTCGGCGCCTGGCTGTTGTTGTGGAACCGGACCAAACTGATCGGCGTTGCCATTTTGATACCGGTCATGGCCAATATTGTTGTCGTCGACACGGTGTTTGAAGTGTCGGGCGCAATTGCCAGTGCGATCGTTTACCTGTTTTTGCTGTTGCTGGTATTGTACATCAACAGAGCGCAAGTACGCCGTGCCCTGGATATTCTTACCGAGGGGCCGGTTCCGATGGCCATGCGCCAGAGCAAGTGGTCGACGCTGGGCGTATCCATGGCTTTCGTCCTGCTGATGCTGGTGGTCGAGCAGTTCCTGATCAACCTGGCGCGTTAGCCGCCATACATGCGAGGGCTCTCGCCAGACAAATTTTCGACGAAAGAAATCGTCAGGTCAGCGTCAGAAAAAAGCAAATGAATTCCCAATGGATTGTCGGTGGTGAAATGGTGTTTTGAAATATTATGCTGTGAAAACAAATTCCGGCCGGCTGATTCTACTGAATCGCCGGCTTTTTTATGTTTGGCTAAAATTCTGTTTGGCAAACACTTTACATGGCCAGGCTGCCCACCCGGAAGGTTTTTTGTTCGGGGGTGACGGAAAACCCGTATGTTCGTCTCCCTCTTTGAGAACAAAAACTACGCTGTCATGGTGATGAGAGGTTTCCTTTCCGTGTTGTTGGGCGCTTTGCCGTTGCTTGTCGTGGCAGGTGATCCGTTCGATGTTTCCCGCGCAGATGCCGACGGACCGCATGTTTTTTACCGCGGCCCCAATGTTGTTGTGAAATCGGTACAGCGCCGCGATACGGCGACTGTGGTTGTAACGGATGTTTATCCCGACCGTAAACTTGCGCGCCTTACCTGCATGCTACCCGATCTCGGCGACCAGTTTTCTTTTCCGCTTCATACCCAGTTGAATACCGCGCCGGAAATTTATCCGGAGCCCGAACGTATGCTGGTTATTTCGGACATAGAAGGCAATTTCGAGGCGTTCAAAATGCTGTTGCTGTCGGCCGGCGTGATCAACGATCCATTTCAATGGATTTTTGGCAACGGCCATCTGGTGCTGCTGGGCGATTATTTTGACCGCGGCCTGAATGTCACCGAGTGCCTCTGGCTGGCCTACAAACTCGAACCCGAAGCGTTGGCCGCGGGAGGGCGCCTGCACTTTATCCTGGGCAATCACGAAGTGCTCAATCTGCAGGGCGATACCCGCTACGTGCGCAACAAATACCTCGACAACGCCCGCCTGATCGGCGAAGACTACACGCGCTGGTATGCCGAAGATACGGAACTGGGCCGCTGGCTGCGTACGAAAAATGCCGTCGAACGCATTGGCAGTCAGGTGTTTTGCCACGGCGGCATCAGCCCGGAACTGGCCAAAACCGGCCTGGCGCTGGCCGACATCAACCGGATTGCCCGCAAATACCTGGGCTACGAGCACGCCGCGATCAACGATCCTTTCGCCAAAGAAATATTCGACCGCCAAACCGGTATTTTCTGGTTCCGGGGCGCCGCCAAAGGCCTGATGACCAGCGGGGAAATGACCGATGTGCTGGTTTTTGCCGGCGCCCGCCGTATGGTCGTGGGGCACACCCTGGCGCCCGACATTACCGCCATGTATGGCGGCCGGCTGATCACAATCGATCTTTACCACGACGAAAACCTGCGCATGGGTTTCGCCAAAGGGTTGTGGTTTGAAAAAGGCACGGCTTACGGTTTTGATAGCCGGGGCTTCAAGTTTTCCATTTTTACCACCACTTACAGCGACAAGCAAGATTAGCGCCTGTATTTTTCGTAAAAAATGCTGACCAGGTCCAGCAGTCTCAACTGGTTTTGCGCCCGGATCAGGTTGTGCTCCGGATGCCTGATTTTGTAATACACATCGCCGGCCAGGTAATCCGTCAGAAATCGCAGGGCTTGCTCGCCGACGATCCAGCGCGCGCCGAGCGGCAGGTATTCTACCTCAGTTGTGGTCAAAAAGCCTCGGGTAACATGCTCGAATCCCTGATGAAGCGCAGCCAGCACATTTTCCCGCAAACCCAGCTGGTCCGGGACGGCATCCTCATAGGCATCCGGCGCAAAAGTCCGCACCATATCGCCGAAGTCAGACAAGACCGTTCCGGGCATGATGGTATCCCAGTCGATCACCGCGACTACTTCCCGGGTATTGTTGTCCAACAGGATATTACCCGCCTTGGTGTCGTTGTGGGTGACGCGCAAGGGCAGGTCGTGTTGTCGTTTTAAGCGGCTGATTTTCTCAAAAACAGGCTTTGCAGCATACAAGCGCGCTATCTCGTCCTGCACGTCCGACACGCGCCCGGCCGGGTCTTCGGTCAGCGTTTTTTCAAAAGCCATCCAACGCAGGTCAGTATCGTGAAACCCCGGAATGGTGTCGCTCAGCTGACCGACCGGAAAATCACGGAGTGCGTACAAAAACTGACCGTACGCCCTGGCCGCTTCGAAAGCTTCCCCGGGCCCTGCGGCTGTTTCCGGTGTGTAACATTGATCCAAAAAGGTGAAAACGCGCCAGTAATTACCGGCCTCGTCGCGCTGTAAGTCTGCCCCGTCGAGCCCCGCCACCGGCCGGGCAATCCGGTACGGGTATTCTTTTTGCCTGTCAAGCCAGGTGGCCACCTGGCGAATATTGCGGGCTACTGCCTCAGGGTTTTTAAATACCTGATGATTAAGACGTTGCAATAAATAGCGCTCTTGCCCGCCGCCGCGCTCAACCTCCACCCGGTAGGTATCATTGATGTTGCCGCTGCCGACCGGCTCCGCGCCAATCCAGCGCTCGTAAGCGAGAAATTTTTGAAACAAGCGATTCATGGAAGATTCGAGAATTTTGAGGATGCGAGGATGCGAGGATGCGAGGATTTGACAAAAGGGGCATTGCTGCCCTCGATAACAGACAATGTTCCTCAAAAAGTATTGTTTTAGTGAGCGGTAGTAACCCTTTTGTCAAATCCTCGCATCCTCGCATCCTCGCATCCTCAAATCCCTCCATTTCAATATCTCGTAGTGCGTTGCCAGGTATTTTCCCGGATGCCCTTTTGCCATTTGAAAAAGCCGGCGATCAGGGCGGCATTCATGGCGAGGAAATAAGCGAGGTTTTTTACCGGTAAAAATGTAAAACGAAGCCGGGAGAGCAGCCAGTCGAGCAGGGGGATACCTGCCAGGCCGGCGGTCATCAGCAAGAGCAGCCAGCGGTAGAACACCATGTCGATGGCCAGAAAAGCGCAGGCCAGCCAGCTCAGGAGGATCAGGAAGCCGCCGAACCAGCGCAGTACTTTATGTGAAAAAAAAGCAAATCCCAGCGTGCTCATCGGCGGCAATACCCAGCGCCTGAAACGCGCCAGATTTTGAAAACTGCCGGCGGCTATGCGCTTTTTGCGCCGGAACTCGTCGCGCACACGGTGTGTCGCGCCTTCGTAACAGACGGCATCGAGGTCGTTGATCGCCTGAAAACCTTTTTCCAGCACGCGAAAAACCAGCCAGAAATCGTCGACCAGCGAGTTGGGCGGCACCGGCTCGAACAAATCGGATCGCAGGGCATAACACCCGCCGAACGGCCCGATCATTTGTCCCCACACAAGGCCTTCACGGTATTTGAGTTGCACTTCTCCGCTCAGGTAGCGGTCTTCACTGCGGCTGATACCTTCCCCCCTTAGCCCGACGCTGCGCATGTGCGCATCCACGACGCCGATGGCCGGGTTGCGGTAGTGCCGCACCAGATGATAAAGTGTATCGGAGCGCAGCATCACACTGGCATCGGTCAGGACGAAAACATGGCCGGGACCGGCCGGCACACGTTGCAGGGCATATTCGGCCAGTTCATTGATGACAGGGGGTTTGCCGCGCCGTTGGGCAAACGGGTAAAAGTGAAGAAGGTCGCTCCCGCTGGCTGCCTGCGACACCAATTGGTTGGTGGCATCGTCCGAACAATCGGAGCCGATGTAAATCTGCAGTTTGCCGGCAGGGTAGTCGAGCCGCAACAGGCTGTCGAGTTTTTCGGCGATCACTTTTTCCTCGTTGTACACCGACATCAGGATGCTCACTGCCGGCAGCTGCGCGTCGTCTTTGTCAAAGACAAGTTCATTCGGTCTTTTACCTTTTGACAGCCATTTCATCAGCAAGGGGTAAAGGACGTAGCTGTGTGCCAAGGCCAGCACACTGCCCCAGAAAAGAATTTGAGCGACGAGCAGCATCGGCGGCAAAGTTAGGTTCATGCTCGCCGATTTGGCATCATCGGCGCAATAAAACCTTGGCTGCCGGTCGGCCGTTCAGCGCCACCTGGTACAGTCCGGGAGGCAAATCGGCACAGGGAATCACCACGCGCTGTCGACCGTTTTCAAAAAAATCGTGCTGTGCATAAGCGATTCGGCCCCGACCGTCGATCAACTGGATCAATACACGTCCGGCTGTCTCCTGGTAGAATTCAAGGGCAAAACGCTCGCTGGCAGGGTTGGGATTTACATGGCAGAAGTCTTCCGGGCGTTCCCAGCGCCAGTCCAGCGGCCGGGCCGTACCTTCCGGGTCATACGCTTCTGCTCGCAAAGGACGCTCCGTCAGGCGCAGCGCGTCGGACAAACGCAGAGCCTGCAGGGCGCGTATCCGAATGGTCAGCCAGGGCCTTCCGGCGGGGATGGCCGAGGCCTGGCCGTTGCCCGTCCAGCTGAGGGTCAGTACGCCTTCGGGGCGCAAGTGAAAATCTTCACGTCCGAATCCGTCCAGGGCGCCGGATTCAAGCGCTTCAAGTTCGATCAAAGCCGGATCGAAGCCGAGCGACAGTTGAACGCCGTCCCAGCGCATTGCTTCGCGGAGGGAAATATTCAAATCATACACCGCGCCGGCTTCCAGTAAAGGATCGACGACATTCAGGGGGATGGGGCGGCCGCTGCGCTCGGCCGGCGCGGCGTTGCCGGAAGCGGTGTAGGAGCCGTTTACATCGCCCATTTTTATACATTGAAAGGGGAAACAGTAGCCATTGACCTCAGTGCCGTTGATGGGCACAAAGCGCCAGGAGGGACAAAACGGAAAGGTGTCGTAGACGCCAAGCAGCAGTTTCCGGGTTTCGACAATATCGAAAGTAGTGACGGAGCCTGAGAGGTTGACGTCGGCAGCGGTCGTTTTCCAACTGGCGTCGAATGGCGTGATACCCAGGATATGTTTGGACATCAGAACCAGATCGAAAGTGCTGATGCCGGCGTCGTGGCGGTCGTTTTTATAGGGTGTGATCAGATAGGGTTGTGTGATTTGAAGCTCGGGAAAATTCCAGAGATTGTAGTCGCCACTCCAGAAAGTGGTATCCCAGTCGGGGGCTTCCACGGTGTAGCGCACGCTGTCGACGGGTGCGCCGGTCGGGGTAGCGCTGCCGCACATGTTGATCGGTCCGGCCGGCACCAGCAGGTGGTCGATCAGTTGCGACAATTTGCCCATAGTGGATTGCGCCGAGCTCCCCCTGACGTCGAAGAATACTTCGCCGGAATTGGGCGCAATGACCACAAACGTGGGGGGGCCAAGAAAAGCTCCGTACGTGCCCGACTGGTAGGGCGCAACGGCCTGCAGGCTGCCGCCGTCGGAGCTCACAGCCGGCATGGTCATGTTTTTATTGATTTTGTATTGCGCCACCTGCGGGTCGTGGTCGCCATTCATAATGGTCAGCAGCATAAATTCCACCTTGCCCGGATACAGCGCTTTTTTGGACGTGTAAAGCGTCTGGAAATGCGGCGCATGCGTAGCGCAAGGCGGGCAGTTGACAAAAAAGATTTCGATTACGACCAGTTTCCCCTGACTGACATAGTCGCCGTAAAGGGCATGCTGGTTGCCGTCGGAGTCGGTAAGATCGAAATCGGGCGCCGGTAAAGCGGCGAGGCGCAGGCCTGTGAAAAGCAGGGACAGGAGTAAGAGTTTTCTCATGCGTATCGGTGTTTGGGCGGCGAAATGCCGCTATTTGCTCCGAAAATTAGCTGAATTTGTGTAAACAGGCAAAAACGGTATTCAGATTTTGTGACATCGCACCGACCGACCGGGCGCACGTACCATAAACCCGATTCATCTTCGTCTGTTTATTGATAAAAAATCAGACACGATATGGAACATCCGGACTGGAATCCGCTTACGCCCGACGAAGAGTACGTTATTGCCCAAAAGGGTACGGAACGGGCTTTTACCGGCGAATACTGGAACCACAAAGCGGCGGGTACCTACATCTGCCGGCGCTGCAACGCCCCCTTGTACCAGTCGTCCGACAAATTCGATTCGGGCTGCGGCTGGCCTTCCTTCGACGACGAATTGCCGGGCGCCGTCGTGCGCAAGCCCGACCATTCATTTGGTATGAAACGGGTCGAGATCATTTGCGCCAATTGCGGCGGCCATTTGGGCCATGTGTTTGAAGGAGAGCGCATGACGAAAAAAAATGTGCGCCACTGCGTCAATTCCTTGTCCATTCGTTTCGTGCCGGCTTGAAACATGCGCTACTTTCGCGCCTCTTTTCAAACCAGCCCGCCAATTATGGACTATTTTCAAAAATCCCTTGACTTGCACAAAAAACACAAGGGCAAGATCGAAGTTCAACCCAAAGTACCTGTCAATACCACCGACGACCTGGCCACAGTTTATTCGCCGGGTGTCGCCGCTCCCTGCGAACTGATCGCCGCCAATCCGGACGCGGTATACGAATACACCATCAAAGCCAATACGGTAGCCGTAGTCAGCGACGGCTCCGCGGTGCTTGGCCTGGGTAATATTGGCGCCCTGGCGGCCATTCCGGTGATGGAAGGCAAAGCCATGTTGTTCAAAAAATTTGCCGGTATCGATGCATTTCCCATCTGCCTGAACACCCAGGACCCCGACGAGATCGTGCGGACCATCCGGCACATCGCCCCCGTTTTTGGCGGCATCAACCTGGAAGACATCGCCGCGCCGCGCAGTTTCGAGATCGAGGAGCGATTGCAGGACCTGGGTATCCCAGTTTTTCACGACGATCAGCACGGCACCGCTATCGTTGTTTTGGCAGCTTTGATCAATGCCGCAAAAGTGCTGAACCGCGACATCAATGATTTCCGGATTGTGATCAACGGCGCCGGCGCGGCGGGCGTTGCTATTGCCAAACTGCTTAAAGGCATCAACCTCGAAGACCCGGCGATCTGTGTCAAAGATGTGATTCTTTGCGACCGGAACGGCATTTTACACCGTTCGCGCACCGATCTGAATGCCTCCAAACTGGCTGCCCTTGCCTTTACCAACCGCGACAACCAACGCGGCAACCTGCGCGACGCCCTGCGCGGCGCCGACGTTTTTATCGGGGTTAGTTCGGCCAATGTGCTTGAATCAGCCGATATCCGCACCATGGCGCCCGACCCCATCGTACTGGCGCTGGCCAATCCGATCCCGGAGATCATGCCTGCCGAGGCCATAGCCGGCGGCGCCGCGATCGTCGGCACCGGCCGCAGCGATCTGCCCAACCAGGTCAACAACGTACTGGGATTTCCGGGGGTATTCCGCGGCGCCCTGAATGCCCGGGCTACTCGCATTTCGGCGCCGATGAAACTCGCCGCTGCCCTGGCCATCGCCGATTGCGTCGACGAGCCGCGCCGCGATTTCATCATCCCGGCTTCGCTCGATCAGCAAGTTGCCGAAAAAGTCGCCGAGGCCGTGTACAAAGCCGCCAAATCAGGTGGAATGTAACGGGCCGACTAATTTCCGCTTTTACCTGGCGGCGGCGGAATGAGCGGCGGCCCGAAGTCGATTTCAATGATGCGCAGGCGGTGCTTTTTGCCCAGCCGGAGTTTTCTTTTACTGAACAAAAAAGTGCCCAGTCCCAACGACCCCGCCGAGGTGGCGTAGAGGGGGCCGTACTGCACGTCTTTGTCGTTGAACAACGCGCCGGCGGTGGTCGCCACGGCCAGGCTGGCGCCGAACGTAAACGCCGTGCCGCCCAGCAGTCGCCAAACCGGCCGGCGATGTACGCGGATGGCGACTATGCTGTCGAGTTTGACCGGAAAATTGTCGAGCAAGAGGATATTCGACTCCGGAAGGATACCGGTGATGGTGCGTTTGTACCAATAGTCTTCCTGACCGGAAAGGCGAAAGTGCAGCTCGTCGCCGATGTACATTTTAGTGGTTTTGGCCCGGTTGGCGCGTTCGAGGAGCAGCATTTTCTGGGCTGTCAGCGGTATTGCCCAAAGGGCCAGCAGAATCAGGAAGACAGGACGCATGGTTGATTTGATTGTCGAAAGGGCTTCACTGCCACCTGGCTTTGTCGGCCAGGCGGCCCAGTTGTTCCCAGGTGAATAAAATGTCGGTCGGGCCAAAAACGTAGGCCGCAACTTCGTAGGGATTGTAGTAAAACTCGACGCCCTCGGTCGTGACCGCGAAATTGAGCGGCATGGGCAGCGATTTGTATTCTTCAAACAGTATGTCGCTCAGGGCAGGTGCGGGCTGGCCCTCTTCCGTTTTGGCCTGAATAAATGCTTTTTCCAGCATACTCCGGAGCGTGAGGGTGTCGCGTATGACCTCTTCGAGGCGTACCTGGCGACCGGTTTGAAGATCGTATGTGCCGAACAGAACGTATGTGTTGGGGTGAGCGCCGCCTATGAAGCTGTAATTGCTCATGGAAATGGAAATGTACCGCTGGTTTTGGAGCAGCACCTTGCTTTCCAGTTCGTATTCGTAACTCATGCCGAAGTCGCCCATACCGGCAATCTGGTCTTTCAGCATGGCGTAGGCGTACACCATCGAGGTGTCCAGTGCGCGGGGCAGCGGCAGGCTGGGGTCGGCTTCGGCGGAGAAATACACCATGTTGCGGATGGAATCGTTGATGGCTTCGACGGCATGGGCATTGCCGCCCGACAAGACTGGCCAGTTCAACAACATTTTCACGCACGCGGTTTTGCGCACGCATTTTTCGGCTTTATACCGCTGTATTTTGACTTTGACCGGCCGGGTATTTTGAGCCAAAAGCAAAGCAGGGCCAGCCATGAACATGACCAGCAAAAGAAGCAGGTGTTTTTTCATAAAATGTTGTTGATGAATGAAATAGCGACACTCAGGCAACCGCGGCCTCTTGTCGGGCGGGCAAAATGCTGCGCAGTTTTTCAACCACAAAATCTACTTCTTCCCGGGTGTTAAAGTGAGAAAAAGAGAACCGTACGCTTTTGCGCTCGGGGTCGGCGCCGATCGAGGAAAGCACGTGGCTGCCTTTTTCGGTGCCGCTGGAGCAGGCGCT
Source organism: Saprospiraceae bacterium (assembly GCA_020849825.1). GTDB lineage: Bacteria > Bacteroidota > Bacteroidia > Chitinophagales > Saprospiraceae > M3007. The sequence goes on along the minus strand of JADZFP010000232.1, from coordinate 597 downwards.
GCCGCCAGAGGCGCTCACGCCGGCAATGTCGAGACTGAGCAGCAGCAGTTCGTTTTTGGGCGAAGGCGGAAACGACACGTTCAGCACGGTGTACAGAGCGTATTCCTGATCGCCGAGGAATTGAATGTCATCGAAATTTTCCAGCAGGCGGCTTTTCATGTATTGCCTGATTTCGCGGATATGGGCTGTCCGCTCACCCATTTCGGCGGTGGCCATTTCAAGGGCTTTGGCCAGACCGACGATGCCGTACACGTTTTCGGTGCCGCCGCGCATATTGCGTTCCTGGGCGCCGCCGTCGATAAAAGGTTTGATGGGCGATTCGGCGTTGATATAAATGAAGCCAACGCCCTTGGGGCCGTGGAATTTGTGCGCGGCGCCCGAGAGGAAATTGACCGGAATGTCTTGCACGTTGATGGGAAAATGCCCGACGGTTTGAACCGTATCCGTGTGGAACAGAGCGCCGTATTGCCGGCACAGTTCAGACACGCGGCGAATGTCGGTCATTGTCCCGATTTCATTGTTGGCGTGCATAAGCGAGACGAGGGTTCTGACGCCGTCGTTTTTGCTCAGCGCTTGTTCGAGGGCCTGGAGGTCGAC
>JADZFP010000231.1 GCA_020849825.1 Saprospiraceae bacterium | reverse complement strand
GGGCCGGATCAAAGCGGCAATCGGCAAGGTGTTTTCGTTTGAACAAATTACGGAGGCTCACGCCTGGGTAGATGGCGGACACAAACGAGGGAATGCGGTGATCAGGGTTTGTGGGCCTTAAATCCTTAACTTTGCGCTATGAAAAAGGTCATCGCCGTATTTCCGGTTCTCTTGTTTTTCTCCGCTTGCTATTCTTTCCGGGGGATTTCCATCGATCCCAACGATCAGACCTTTTTTGTACAGACTTTTGAAAATGTCGCGCCCAACGCCCCGCCTACCTACGCGATCGATTTTACCGAGCAGTTCAAACAAAAAGTACGTACGGAAACCCGTTTGCGATTGCAACAGGAAAGTCCCGATCTCGAATTCAGTGGCCAGGTAACCGGATTTAACGTTGTGCCGATCGCCCCCAAACCGGGCGAAGTAGTAGCGCGGAACCGTCTGGAAATCCGGCTTCGTGTGTCTTTGACGTATAAAGATGAAAAACGAAACTGGCCGAATCCGCGCGATTTCAGTTACTTTGCCGAATTCGGCAACGATCAGGACCTGTTGACCATCCAGGACCAACTCATCAGGGAAATTAACCCGCAGTTGCTCGAAGATGTTTTCAACGCGGCGTTTAACAACTGGTAAAGTTTTGATACCCAAACGACAACCATGACGCAGGATCGATTTTTAAAAATGCTGGGCGATGCCGATTTGCTGGCGACGATTTCCTATCAGGAATTGAAGACGCTGGCGCTGGCTTATCCCTATGCGCACAACCTGCACATGCTGTTGGCCCTGAAAGCCCGGCAAGACAATCACCCGGACTTCAACCGTGCCCTGGCCGCCGCCGCCGCCAACAGCCTGTCGCGCCCCCGGCTGTTCCAGCTCATAGCGCCGCAGCGGGTTACGGTGATGGAAGAAGTACTGGAGTTGCGGGCCATCGAAGCCGTGCAGCAGGAACTGGCGGCGCGGGCGCCTGTTGCCCGTCAAACGGAATCAGAAACCCTGCCAGCTGCCAGCGCCGCCGCTCAGGTGCCGCCGGCCGTAGCGCCGCCACAGCCTTCACATCAGTCGCTTCCGCCCGAGCCAACGGGCGCCTCTGCACACGATTCCTTCATCGACAGGGAAGAAGGCGGCTTTTTGCGTTTTGACCAATGGCTGGACCAATTCAACCTGAATGCCCTGACGCCTTGCCCAAAAAGAACGCAGCCGCCAACGGAAGACAAGCCTGGTCCGGAGCCCCGTGCACCGCAAGTGAAAGAAAAGACGCCGGCACAGCCAGCAGAAGCGCCGCCTGCCATAGCGCAAAGTCTGGCCGAACGCAGCATCTCTGCCCGCGACGAAGTCGTTTCGGAAACGATGGCCCGCTTGTTTGCCGCACAAGGGCATCGTGAAAAAGCGATTGCGATGTACGAACGATTGCGTTTGGTGTTCCCGGAAAAAAGCGATTACTTTGCGGCCGAAATTGACAAACTTAAAAAATAGACGACAATGTTATCCACCCTTGTGGTATTGATTGCCCTTGTGAGCGCTCTGCTGTTGCTGGCGGTATTGATCCAGAATCCCAAAGGCGGCGGCATCGACCCGACTTTCGGCGGCCAGGCCCAGCAACTGTTCGGCGCTGCCCGCTCTACCGACTTCATTGAAAAAGCAACCTGGGTACTCGCTGGGGCCCTCATTGTGCTCTGCGTAGCCGCGGCCCTGATGGTTGGCACCGGCGGTGAGCTCACCCCGACCGATATCCCGCTCCAGACGGAACAGTAAACGTTCCTGCAGCAACCGGTTTTACCAAGAGTATAGTCCTAAAAGTCGCAAAGCGCGCCAGAACATCAGATTCTGGCGCGCTTTTAGGCTTTGAGGCGTGGTCCCCTCATTTGTCGTAACGGTGCAAATCCAGTCGTTCGATCAGGGCAATCAGTTTTTGAGCATATTTTTTATCAGAAGCATAGCCGGCTTGTTGCAGTCCTTTTGCCCAACCGCGGTAATCCGACCGGGAAAGTTCGAAGAGAAACGCATAACGGCTTTTTCCGTGCAGGTGTTGGCTGTGCGCGCGGTAGCTGCCCCAGGCATTGGGGAATTTGACAAAGAAATCCTTGTGCGTATCATCGGCATAATTCACACAATGTCCTTTTTTGCAATGCCGCGCCGTGCATTTTATGCCAAAATGATTGTTGGCCATCTTGACCAGTTTGCTTTCACCGGCATTGGACTCCAATAGTGCCTGGGCAAGCGTGATACTGGCCGGTATCCCGTATTTGCGCATCTCGGCCATGGCAACCGGCGCAAAACGGTCGACGTAATCCTGGCATTTGTCGTTGCCGGCCGTGGCTTCGGCGACCGGAATCTGGTTGCGTTTGGCAAATCCGGGGTCCATGACAAATGCGGCATGGCCCTGCTCTCCGGCATCCAGCGTTACCTGAGCGGCAGACGAGATTGGTTTGATGCCCAGTTTTTGGGCGATCGAGCCTTCTGTTTGCTCCGGATTGGCCGAATGGCCTATGCCCAGTTCGGCGGTGTCGCTGAATACAACAAGCGGCCGGTCACTCCAGACCAGGTATGCTATCGCGGCCAGAAGAGCCAACTTCCACAAGGTTGATTCGGTTCGCTGCCTGTCTTCCGGTGCGTCAAGCGGCTTTTGGGCGCCGTAAAATGCGTGAGTGTTGTGCAACTGGGCCATACAAAATAAAAATTTGAACGGTGAAAAAGTGGTCCTGTGCTATTGGCAAGGCAAAGTAAAACAAAATGTTTTTAATTTACAAGCGAAAAATTAAAAACAAAACAAAAAAGATTTTTAGTTCCCGTTCAACCTGTTGGATAAAGGCATAAAGCAGGCATGTTGGCGATTTGGGTCACGCTAATGTAAACTGTGTTCGTGTAATATGAAACCTTGCATGCGGCCCTTGTTATTTGACGGAAAGGCCTATTTTTGCGGCACTTCGAATCTTGGTGTATTTTTTACACACTATTAATTTTACCTTCCTATGGTTATTGTTGCCGACTGTGGATCTACGAAATGCGATTGGCTGCTGGTGCGTGGCCACCGCGACCAGCATTTGGAAAATACGGTGGGATTCAATCCGTTTTTCCAGACGACTGCTGAAATTCAAAAAATTGTAGAAGATCAATTGTCGCCCAAATTGCTTGGCGACGGTGTTGAAAAAGTTTGGTTTTACGGCACCGGTGTGCACGATGAAGAGCGCGGCGAAATGATTGCCCGTGCCTTGCGCGCCGTGTTCCCGAAGGCGGAAGTATTTGTCTGGCACGACCTGCTCGGGGCAGCCCGGGCAACTTGCGGCCATGAAGCGGGTATCTCCTGCATTTTGGGCACCGGTTCGAATAGCTGCTATTTCGACGGTGAAAACATCCTCGACAACGTTCCTTCGCTGGGTTGGTTGCTGGGCGACGAAGGCTCCGGCACGCACTTGGGCAAAGCTTTGCTGCGCGCCTGGTATTACCGGGAGTTGCCCACCGATCTGAATGCAGCGTTCAATGCAGCCCATCCGGAAGGTCCCGATTCGATCAAAGACCGCATCTACGAAAAAGGCGCCAACGCTTATCTGGCCTCTTTTACCCAGTTTTTGGGTGAAAACATCAACCACCCCTTTATTAAAAATCTGGTCTCGAACTCATTGGGCGAATTCCTGGACCGCCACGTGATCAAATACAGCGGGTACCAGCACGTGCCGATCAATTTCGTCGGCTCGATTGCCTATCATTTTCAAGACATCCTCTTCAAATGTCTCGAGGAACGCAAAATGAAACCCGGCGTGGTCGTGCGGAAACCCATCTACCCGCTGGCAGATTACCACATCAGTCCTATCGATTAACATAACCTATGAAAAAGGATATCAAACGTATAGCAGTGTTCACTTCCGGCGGCGATGCGCCGGGTATGAATGCTGCCATCCGGGCTATTGTCCGGAATGCGATCAACAACGACCTGCATATCTACGGGGTTCATCGCGGCTACGAGGGCATGATCAATGGCGATATCCGCCGCCTGGAAACCTCCGACGTCAGCAACATCATTCACCGGGGGGGCACAGTGCTCAAAACGGCCCGCAGTATGCGCTTTATGACGCCGGAAGGCAGAAAGCAAGCGTATGAAAACCTGGTCGACAACGACATCGATGCGCTGATCGCGATAGGGGGGAACGGCACCTTTACCGGGGCCAAAACATTCATGGCCGAATACCCGGATATCCCCATCCTGGGGCTGCCCGGTACCATCGACAACGATTTGTTCGGCACTGATTTCACCATCGGCTTCGATACCGCGCTCAACACGGCAGTACAGGCCGTCGACAAGATTCGGGATACGGCCGATTCGCACAACCGCCTGTTTTTTGTCGAAGTGATGGGCCGCCATTCCGGTTATATTGCCCTCCACACCGCGATTGCCGGCGGCGCAGGCGGTGTGATGTTGCCCGAAGAAGAATCGAATATCGACGACCTGATCAAACTGCTCAAACGCGGGGCCAAACGCTCCAAACTGTTCAGTATCGTCATTGTGGCCGAAGGTAACCACATGGGAACGGTGTACGATATCGCCCACCAGGTATCCGAAAAGATCGAACTGTACGACGATATAAAGGTCACCGTTATCGGTCACCTTCAACGCGGCGGCTCTCCAACGGCCTTTGACCGGGTGACGGCCAGTATTTTGGGGTTCACGGCGGTAGAAGCTTTGCTCGAAGGT
>JADZFP010000230.1 GCA_020849825.1 Saprospiraceae bacterium | reverse complement strand
TGAAGGCTGACCCTGCTTTTTATACCGGCATTAATGTTGTCAAGCCAATTCCAACGGCTCTCGCACCACTTTTACCAAAGCGCCGGCAGGCAATTCAACTATTGCATAGGCCTGCCCTTTTTCATTGGCAAATTCCACAAGCAGTACGCCGTCGGAAAAAACCTCGACGACTGTGCCCAAAGCGCCTTGCTGTAGTTTCATTGCCTTAACCTTCTTCGCGTTCAGGTAAGGGCCGATCAGTACGCTCTTTGCGTTGCCATACGGACGGATCGCCGCGATGGGACAAATCAGCCCCACGCCGGATAATCATGCGGTGGCGTTCAAGTTCTTCGGCACTCAACTCCGTAAGAGTCGCCATCCCTGCTATTTTTTCCAGCAAATCAAGCACCTGTTCATTATCAAGGCCCGTGATACGAGCGATGAGACGATACTTGCGAGACTCCAGCGTTTCTCCCATGGTTTATGTATTCAATATAATTTGATCGAATCCAGCGATTTTTTTCACCTCAAATCCTGGTTTAACAACGACCAATAACCATCACCAGAATGTACAAAAATACAACTTTATCTCTTTTTAAATTTTTAGGTTTAAAGCCTCCCAAAATTTCCCCGCTTTGCGGGTATCTCACCCCCAGGGCATTTCCATTCGCTCATCGCTAATAGCTACGGGGTCGGCATGCACAACCCTGAAAGCCCTGAAAGGGCGTCATACCCTGGCGAGGGGCGATGCCCCTCGCAAAAGATATGGGCATCGCCCCTCGCGATAGGGATAGGGGCGCCGCCCCTCGCGATAACGATAGGTAATTGGGCGATGCCCGACCCTGTTTTTAGCGAGGGGCGATGCCCCTCGCCAGGGTATGACGCCCTTTCAGGGCTGTGCCGTGGGCGGGGTGTTGTTACTATCGTTATTTTCCCCCCAAAAAAAGAGCAAAGGGCAAAAGGTAAAAGAAAAAAGGGTTACTGCCCATCCCTGGCGCAACGGAACCCGAGGTAGTCGAGCCTGACGATGCGATAGTATCCGTGACGGGAGGCGGCCCGACAGAAGTAAACATTGAGGAACCACGAACCCCCGCGCAACACGGCGCGTCCAGAATTTATTCCAGGCACAACAGGATCATCGACCAAACCTCTTTCCATACAACTTTGGTAAAATCCTTCTTCGTATCCATCCCCGCACCATTCCCATACATTGCCGCTCATGTCGTACAACCCGAAAGCATTGGCTTTTTTGCCGCCCGTGAGCCGGGTTCTGTCCACCCCAAACCAGGCCACCTCTTCCGGGTGATTACTGCCGCTGTAAATGTGCCGTTCCCCGCCCCGCGCCGCGTACTCCCACTCCGCCTCGGTGGGCAGGCGGTAACCCCCTGCTTCGAATCGGGTATCGACCTGCCAGTCAGAAGGCTCCTTACCAGTCGTATCGGCAAATACATACACCGGCTCCAAACCGGCCTGCACGCTGCGCCAGTTGGCGTACAAGGCCGCATCGTACCAACGCACATTAATCACCGGATCGCTGCCGCGCGGCTCACCCCATGAATTTCGGTGGAAGATTTGAATATTTCTGCCTGTCGCCCTGCAAAACAGGTTGTATTGCCACATGGTCGTCTCCGTCCGCGCTATTTCAAAGGCGCTGAGCCGGACAGGGTGCTGGGGTAATTCATTCGGCTGGCAATCCCGATCAATGGTCGAATCGCAGCCCATCATAAATTCTCCGGCGGGGATAGGCGCCATGTCCGGAAAATACCGAGCTTCAAGTTCACGAAAACGCTCGGGCCGGAAGCGACGGAAGGCTTGTTCCAGTTTATCACGATTGCCAGGCTGATCAATGGTCACGATTCCACCCAGTTCCGGGAAAGATTGGCCGTAGAGCTTACCGGCAGTTTCCAGTTCGTATCGGGCATAGGTGTATTGGCCCGTATGGATGTAGAAAAAAGCCATTTCCAGCAGCCCGTATGCTACCGGATCGCGATAAATAGCCAGGGGGCTGTCGTCGTCGCGGTCGCGCACCAGATCGTACGCCTCGTTGAGCAGCGCCACAGCATTGACATAATCCAGGTGGAAGATTTTTTTGTCAGCATTCTCAATCAGATTTTGCACGATGCCGGTAGTGGCAATTTCCACATTGCGGCGCTCCGCCCGGGCCTGCGCCAAAGCCTCGGCGGCCAGGCGTTTTTGCTCTGCCGTGGCGGTTTTCTGGCGCTGGGCCTCGTCGTAGTTGCGTTTGGCCTCGGCTTCTTTTTCGTCGGCGCGGCGCAGGGCCTCGGCGGCCTGGACGGTTTTTTCCGCGATTTTGCCCTCGGCCTGCCGCACCTGTTCTTCTTTTTCAAGCACCAGCCGGGCTTTTTCGCTCGCCTCCCGCGATTTGAGGTATGCGAAATACGAAGCGCCCACGGCCAGCAAAGCCAGTAATACCGCGCCGGCGGTGAGCAAATAGGCACGGCGTTGTTTGCGCTCCGCTTCTTGCCGCGCATGTTTCGCCTCCGCGGCTTCCCGCAGCAGGCGCCGTTTTTCCTCTTCTTCGCGCCGCAGTTGGGCCGCGTTCAGGATGGGCGGCACGAGGGTGTCGTGCCCGATCTCGTAGAGCATGCGCCCCTGTTCGTCGCGCTCCACGCGCAGCAGGGAGGCGCGGGACAGGGCGTCGAGCAGGGCGGGCGAAAAACCCTGGGCGGCGAGGGCCTGCGATGCGAAGGGCAGGCGCACGCCTTCGGGACTTACCAGTACATCTTCACAGAGGCGGCGGGCATCGGCCTGATCGGCGGCGGGCAGGGCGGCGAGGGTGTTGTTGTAAAAATCGGCGAACACCGATTGCAGGTCGCCCAGGTCGCCGGCGCTCACCAGTGTGGTCTGGTAGCGTGCCACGATATTGTCTTCCACGTGGCGGCACACGATCTGCAGGGCGCTGGTTTCGAGGCGGCTGCGCTCGTCGCGCAGGGCGCCGATGATAGCCGATAGCGCCTCGGGACTGTACTGAAACGGCGGCGTGCCGAAACCGGCCGATTGCGGCAGCGCTGCCGGGGCCGTGATGGCCTGGGTGGCGGCCTGTTCGTCGAGCGCGTCGAGTTCGTAGCTGTGCTGGAGCAGGTTGGGCAGGTAGTCTTTCAGCGTATTGAGCTGGCTCATCCGGTCGGAGCGGATGGCGAACACGACTTTTAATTCAAAAGGCGTAAAAAACGCGGCGCGTTCGGCAGCGGGTAATTGGGCGGCGGCCCGGCCGTAGCGGTCGGGCACGAGGGCGTAGAGCGCCTCGGCGAGCTGTTGCTTGAAGGCCAGGATTTGCTCCGCCGGATAGGTGAACAATTCCTCGAATTGATCAAAAAACAACAAAAAACGGCCGCCCTCGCTGCGCAGTTGGCGTTGTTTGAAGGCCTGCCACAGCGAATCGGGAGCCTCGCCGCCGCTCGCCTGCGCGGCCGAGAGCAGGGTCTGGACGGGCGCCGGCGACTCGCCGGGTTTGTACGGTCCGATGCGCACTTCGCTGAACGGGGTGTCGCCCTCGTCGCGCAACAGGGGCAACACGCCGGCCTGCAGCAGCGAACTTTTGCCGTAGCCGGAGCGGCCGTAGAGCACCGTCACCTGCGCCACGCGGATGAGGCGGATCAGGCGTTCGATATCGTCGTCGCGGCCGAAAAAAAGCGGGCGCTCGGCCGCGGTGAAGGGGCGTATACCGGGGTAACGGTTCATGGCTGGGGCAATTGGGCGATGAGGTTGAGCAGGGCGTCGTTGATCTGGTTGGCTTCCAGTTTGGCGTTGTCGGCCGAGATGACGCCTTTGAGCAGCGACAGTTCGAGGCGGCTGTGGCGGGCGCTGAGCATGGCGGTCTGGTGTTGCAGCTCGTTGTCGCCGGAGGCCTGGGCCTGTGTGTCGAGGGCTTCGAGCACGCGTTCGGTCTGGGCATTTTTTAGCCAGTCGCGCAACTGGGCGGGCGTGGGCCGGTTGCCGCCTTCGGCCGGCGCGGCGCTTTGGTCGGCCTGCCAGCGCAGGGTCAGTTCGCGGACAAATTCATCGGGCGGCAACTGATCGATAAAAGTCATTTTGAACTGCTGGCTCAAAAATACCCGTGTCGCGTGCGCCGTGGCGGGGTTGACGGCGAATTGCCGGGCCTTGAACTTGCCGGGGTTGAGCGCCCGCAACAGGAGTTGCATGTACCACTTGTCGAACTGAAAACCGACGAACAGAAAGACCGTGCTGCCGCTGCCCAGCATGTCCTGCACGGCGACATGGGTGTCGGAGAGCTTGCGCGCGCCGAGAAACTCCGCGATGAAGCCGAAGAGGTCGTCGTGGTCGAGCACCAGCGAATCGGCCTCGTTGACGTTGCCGAACAGGTTGAAAATCATGCGTTTTTGTTTGGGCGGCCGCAGATCGCCGGCAGCCCTGCCCCGGAAATTGTAACACACGAACTGGTGCGACACGCCTTCGTCGTCGAAGCTCCGGCGCAGCCCCTCGTCGGGAAGCAGCGACACGATAAGCGGCAGGGGGAGTTCCGCCAGCTGACGGTACAGAGGCGTCAGGCGCGGCTCCAGTTCGCGGTAAAAATCGTCGAGCCGGAACGACAGGGCCGCCCGGTCGCCCGAATGCGCGAAGAGAAACAGTTCCTCATTGGGATACACCGCCAGGGTATCCTGCGGCGCCATGGGCGGATCGGAAGCGAGGTCGCCGCCGAGATAACGGCACAAGGCATCGAAAAGGTGCAGATCGGGCAACATATCGGGCCCGAGAAACAAAACGCATTGCTGTGCGCGCAGGGCTTTGAGCAGATCGGGCCAAAAGGCGTCGGGAAGGGGCGAAGGACTATTCATATGGAATGGGTCTGGCTGCAAAAATATCATATCGATTCGCTACAAAGCGACACAAAAAAAATTTTGCAAACAAAACCATAAACCCCTTGCGGCCGTTTTAAAAGCGCTTACTTTTGTAGCGAACTTTCGCTGGTTTTTTTTCAGGTTTATGAAAGTTGGTAAGGGTTGATGAAGGTTTATAAAAGGAGGGTGGATGCTCTCGTGTTAACCCTTATCAACCACATAAACCCTTATCAACCCTAATCAACTTTTTAAATCATCTTCACTCAAAATTTTTCAAGCTCATGTCCGATACGCTCGTCCAATCCGATGTACTCAAAGGCGGTGAATTTTTGATCCGCGACGCCCGTCCCGAGGATATTTTCATCCCCGAGGACCTGAACGAAGAACAACTGATGGTCAAAAAAATGGCCCAGGATTTCCTCGAACAGGATATTTATCCCAATGCCCAAAAGATTGAAAAACAGCAGGATAACATCTCCGCCACCTTGCTCAAACGCATGGGCGAGCTGGGTCTGCTGGGCGCCCACATGCCGGCCGAATACGGCGGACTTGAACTCGATACCAATACCAATACGCTGATTACCGAGGTATTCGGCCCCATGGGTTCGTTCAGCGTGCCGTTTGCCGCCCACACGGGCATCGGCATGTTGCCCATCCTGTACTTCGGCACCGAGGCGCAAAAACAGCATTACCTGCCGGGCCTGATTTCCGGCGACATCAAGGCTGCTTACTGCCTCACCGAACCGGGCAGCGGCTCCGACGCCCTCAATGCCAAAACCCGCGCCGACCTGAGCGCCGACGGCTCGCACTACGTGCTCAACGGCCAGAAAATGTGGATTTCCAACGCCGGCTTTGCCGATCTCTTTATCGTATTTGCCAAGATCGGCGGCGAAAAATTCACGGGTTTTATCGTCGAACGCAATTCGCCGGGCCTGACCCTGGGCGCCGAGGAAGACAAAATGGGCATCAAAGGCTCCTCCACGCGCCAGGTATTTTTTGAAAATGTCAAAGTACCCGCCGAAAACGTACTCGGCGAGGTCGGCAAAGGCCACCTGATCGCTTTCAACGCACTCAACATCGGCCGGTTCAAACTCGGCGCCATGTGCATCGGCGGCAGCAAAAAAATCATTGAAATGGCGACTCAGTACGCCAACGAACGCCAGCAATTCGGCCAGCCTATCGGCAATTTCGGCGCCATCCAGTTCAAACTGGCCGAAATGGCCATTCGCACGTTTGCCGCCCAAAGCGCCATGTACCGCATGTCGGAACAAATGCAGGACCGCAAAAACGCCGGCTCCGAAGCCGGCAAATCCTTCGGCCAGGCCACACTCGAAGCCGCCGAGGAATACGCCATCGAATGCTCCATATTAAAGGTGTACGGCTCGGAAGTAACCGATTATTGCGTCGACGAAAACGTGCAGATTCACGGGGGTATCGGCTTCTCGGAAGAATACCCGGCCGCACGCGCCTACCGCGACAGCCGCATCAACCGCATTTACGAGGGCACCAACGAGATCAACCGCCTGCTCATGGTCGATCAACTGTTCAAGCGCGCCCTGAAAGGTCAGCTCGACATTGTCGGACCGGCCTGGGCGGTGCAGAAAGAACTCGCATCCATGCCCACTTTCGAAAAAACGGAAGGCGCCTACGGCGAAGAGCACAAAGCCATTGCCGATTTCAAAAAAATCATCCTGATGTGCGCCGGCGGCGCCGCCAAGATGCAGATGGACGGCAAACTCAACCTCAAGGACGAGCAGGAAATCCTGATGAACTGCGCCGACATGCTCATCGACCTTTACGTGGCCGAATCCATGCTTTTGCGCGTGGAAAAACTCTCGATGCGCAGCGAAAAACCGCAGCCGCAGGAAGTGTACGACGCCATGCTGCAGGTATTTTTCCACGATGCCTCGGCTCGTATGGCTAAAAACGCCACCGATGCCCTGGCCTCCTTCGCCGAAGGCGACCTGCTCAAAACCTTCCTGATGGGTGTAAAACGTTTCACCAAATACCCGCCGGTGAATGTTAAAGCCAAACGACAACTCGTGGCGGCCACGCTTCGCACCAACAATGGCTGGTGTTTTTGACCGTATTTTAAGACATTTTTGAATACACGCTTTCTCCATATGAGTCGTCCCACATCGGGGCGGCTCATTTTTTTTTTAGGTAAAATGTGGAAAATACTTTGGGTTTGCGGCAGCACATTTCAATTCGCGGTATCTTGTAACAGACCGATCTGAAAATGCCTATTCCGGTTGCATTTTCTCACAAACCAATTTTTATATCCCATGCGTTTGTTATTCCTTCTTTCAGTACTGCTTTTTTCCCAACCCGCTTTTTCCCAGAACTGTCACATTTTTGACCTGACGGCCCAGGTGGTCGACTGCGCCAACGGGCAGTTTTACGTCGTGCTCAATTTTCAGCACGAAAACACGGGCCAGGAAGGCTTCAAAGTCTTCGGCAATGGCCAAAACTACGGTAGCTTCCCCTACAGCAACGTACCCGTCACCATTGGTCCGCTGGCCGCCAATGGCACCACCAACTACGAATTTGTCGTACGCGACCTGGTGTTTCAGGACTGTCAGGACGTCGTGCAACTGGGCACGGTATCCTGCGACGACAACGCGCCCTGTGAAATTTACGACCTGGTGGTCGAGACAGGCGATTGTAATTCCGACGGCACCTTCAACGTCTGGATCAATTTCCAGGTGCAAAACCCGACCGACGATCAGTTCGACGTATTGGGCAACGGTGTGGTGCTTGGCACTTTCAGTTTGTCCGACCTTCCACTGCACATCACCAATTTCCCGTCCAGCGGCAACACCGGCAACTACGTAAAAGTGTGCATCAACGACAACCCGGATTGCTGCCGTATCAAACAATTCGTCGGCCCGAATTGCAGCGGCGCTGCCTGCGAAATCACCAACCTGACTGTACAGACCGGTGATTGCAACAACGACGGCACCTACAAAGCCTGGGTCAATTTCAGCGTTCAAAACCCGGCTTCCGACCATTTCGACGTGTGGGGCAACGGCCAGTACATCGGCAATTTCCCGCTCAGCAGCCTGCCCCTGATGATCCCGAATTTCCCCGGCGACAACAACGGCCCCAACGACGTCATCAAAGTTTGTATCAGCCAGAATACCAACTGCTGCAAAGTGCTGGAATTCCCGGCGCCCAACTGCCAGGGCCAGGGCAACTGCGAAATCTACGACCTGACGGTCGAAACCGGCCCTTGCAACAACGACGGCACCTATAAAGTCAAAGTCAATTTCCAGGTACAAAACCCCGGCAACAACAGTTTCGACCTTTGGGGCAACGGCCAATACCTCGGCAACTTCCCGCTGTCGGGCCTGCCGCTGACGATCCCGAACTTCCCCGGCGATAACAACGGCCCCAACGACGTGATTAAAGTCTGCATCAACGACAACCCCAACTGCTGCAAGGTGAAAGAGTTCCCGGCGCCCAATTGCAACCCGGAACCCTGCGAAATCTACAATATTGTGGTTGAAACCGGCGATTGCAACGACGACGGCACCTACCACATCTGGGTCAACTTCCAGGTAGACAACCCGACCGACGACCAGTTCGACGTGTTTGCCAACAGTGGCGCGTACATCGGCACGTTCAACCTTTCCGACCTGCCCCTGCACATCGAAAACTTCCCGACCGACGGCGGCGCTACCGACCGCGTCAAAATTTGCATCAACGACAACCCGGGCTGCTGCAAAACCAAAAACTTCGAACCGCCGGCCTGCCCCGGCGACGAATGCAAAATCTGGAAACTCAAAGTGCAAACCACCCCCTGCGTGTGCGGCCAGTTCTTTGCGCTGCTCACCTTCCGCTACAAAAACGTGGGTACGGAAGGCTTCGATGTGATGGGCAATGGCCAGAACTACGGCAATTTCCCGTATTCCAGCACCCAGCCCATCGTAATCGGCCCGCTGCAGGGCGACGGCACAACCAATTATGAATTTGTCGTGAAGGACCACCAAAACCCCGACTGCAAAGACGACGTCAACCTCGGCGTGGTGGAATGCGACGACAACCGCACGGTTGTGCGTAAAAGCACCGTTGAGGCCGTGTCGCTGCGCGTTTCGCCCAACCCGGCTTCCGACCGCGTCCTGATCAGCGCGCAAAACACCAACGGCCTGCGCATCGGCTCGGCTACCGTGCAGGTGTTTGCCGCCGACGGCCAGTTGCTCCGTACCGAGACCGTGGCCGATGGCAACGTGTTCACGCTCGACGTCGCAACGCTGCCCGTGGGCGTGTATCGCGTTCGCGTGGTGAGCGAAGGCGGCGCGTTTGCCGGTGATTTTGTGAAGCAATAAGCCGGCGCGTCTTTTGGCGCAAGTTGATAAAATTGTCACGCAAAGTTGTTGGGTACGCAAGGAGGAAGGTTTTTTCTTTCAGGCGTCTGAGCAACTTTGCGTGATTTTTTTTAATTTAAAACACCTGTAAAACAGCCTCGCTCGGGGAATCCGCAGGACGCCACTTAACACAAACTTAATCTAGACTTAAACTTAAGTTTCTCTCGGCCCGGACAAGCCAAAAGACCTTTGCGGCACAAATCTGTGTCCAAAACATGAAACGAATTTTTTCGCTTGTCCTCCTCCTGGCCAGCTTCGGCAGCCTTTATTTGTCTGCCCAAACCACGGGCTCCATTTCCGGAAAAATCATCGATGGTAAACTCGCCGAAGCCCTCATCGGGGTTTCCGTCAAACTCGACGACAACGGCGGCGCCATCACCGACCTTGATGGCAACTATGTGATTCGCAACGTAGCGCCAGGCGTGCACAAAGTCTCTGTCAACTACCCCGGCTATTCCACCAAAACAATTGAAGAGATCGTGGTGAAGGCCAACCAGGTATCGGTTGTCGACATCGCGCTCGAAGAACCCAAACTGGAAACCATCACCGAGGTCGTCATCGTGGCCAAAGCCCAGCGCGAAAGCCAGAGCGCCCTGACCATTCTGCAAAAGACCAGCCCGACTATTGGCGACGGCATCAGCGCCGAGACCATTCGCCGCACGCCCGACCGCACCACCGGCGACGTGATCCGCCGGGTAAGCGGCGCGAGTATTCAGGACAATAAATTTGCCGTCATCCGCGGCCTCAACGACCGCTACAACATCGCCCTGCTCAACGGCGCCATGCTTTCGAGCACCGAACCCGACCGCAAAGCCTTCTCGTTCGACCTTTTCC
The DNA here is from genome assembly GCA_020849825.1 of Saprospiraceae bacterium. Taxonomy (GTDB): domain Bacteria; phylum Bacteroidota; class Bacteroidia; order Chitinophagales; family Saprospiraceae; genus M3007. The sequence continues at coordinate 8,799 of JADZFP010000230.1, read as the reverse complement.
CCTCGGCCATGCTCGACAACCTGGTGGTGGTCAAAACCGCCAATGCCGACCTCCCCGGGGAGTTTGCCGGCGGCGCCATCCTGCTGAATACACGCGACATTCCCGAAGAGTCTTACCTGCAGGTCAATGTCACCAACGGTATCAATAATATCACTACGTTCAATCCGTACTTCAACGCGGCTTCCGGCAAAACTGACTGGCTGGGTATCGACGATGGAACCCGTGCCCTGCCTGCCGCGTACCCGTCGACGGACGACTTCAAACAAGCCAGCAAAGACGAAAAATACCGCTACTCGCAAACCCTGCCCAACGACTGGGCCATAACCGAAAAAAGCAGTGCACGCCCGAATATGGGTATGCAGATTTACGGCGGTTACGTGACCGATCCCAGTCGGAAAATTCAGTTCGGTACGACGATCGGAATGTCGTACAACAACACCAACCGCCTGCAAAATGGCGGCCGTTTCGATTATGACCTGCAGCGCACCCTTTTTGAATTCGACGACGAGCAATTCAAAAACAACGTGTTGTGGGGTACCCTGCTCAATTCGGCGGTCAAAATCAACAACACGCACAAGATTGGCATTCAGGCTACCTATTCCACCAATACGGACAATATCATCAGCGACCGTGTGGGGAATGACCTTGAGCAGGAGCGCATTATCCGCGCGACGTCGATTGAATACACAGAGAACCATCTTATCACGACCCGTTTGTACGGAGAACATCAACTTACGGACAAGGGTCTGCGCCTGAGCTGGGGCGGTGGCGTGAACAAAAACACCCGCGACATTCCTTCGCTGCGGCGCACTTTTTACTTCAAAAACTTCTCGGATACCTCCGACGCCTCGATTCCTTTCCAGGCGTATGTGCCGTTTGGATCCGCCGACCCATTCCGCAGCGGACGTTTTTACTCGTCACTGGAAGAGACTACCTACAATGGCAATGTTGATTTGAGTATCCCCTTCTCCTTTTTGGGTCAAAAACAAACCCTTAAAGTAGGCGGGCTGTACCAGCAACGCGACCGCGATTTCAATTCGCGCGTGATCGGTTGGGTAATCAGTAACTTTCTCCAGTTCGACTATAGCCTGCTGAGTTTGTCGCAAGACTCCATTTTCGCCGCGGAGAACATCGGCAACAAAGGCTTCGTGCTGGACGAAATCACCAACCCCAGCGACAATTACACGGCCGGTTCGAATCTTATGGCGGCATACGCCATGTTCGACAACAAATTGACGGATCAGCTTCGTCTGACCTGGGGCCTCCGGGCTGAAAACTATCGTCAGCATCTCGAGTCGTTCCGCTACGGAAGCACCACCCCTATCGAGGTAGATACGACCGTACTTCGTTGGTTGCCTTCCTTCAACCTTACTTACAGTATCAACGACCGCCATCAGATTCGCCTTTCCGGCTCAAAGACGCTGACGCGTCCGGAATTCCGCGAAATCGCGCCTTTTGCTTTTTACGATTTTTACCTGAATGCCGGTGTCGTGGGCGATCCGGATCTCACCCCGGGCACGATCTACAACGCCGACCTGCGTTATGAGATCTATCCGGGTCAGAATCAGTTGTTCAGCGTCAGCCTTTTTTACAAGAAGTTCAACAATCCGATTGAATTTACATTCAGCTCGCAAGGTGCAGGTACGCGTACGTTTATCTACCAGAATATCCCAAGTGCACAGAACTACGGGATTGAAGTCGAACTGCGTAAAAACTTCGACTTTCTGGGCAATGGTTGGGAAAACCTCGTGTTTTTCACCAACGCTGCCCTGATTCGCTCAAAACTCGACTTGTCGAATGTGACTGCCTACGATACTACCCGTTCGCTTCAGGGCCAGTCGCCCTACATCATCAATGCCGGTCTGTTTTACAATATGCCCAACTGGGGTCTGAGCACATCTGTCGTATACAACGTAATCGGCGACCGGGTTGCCCAGGTAGGCACCGCGGGTTATGGCGATATTTACGAGCGCCGTCGTCACCTCCTTGACCTGCAGATCAGCAAGCGCCTTATGCAGCGCGGGGAAGTCAAACTGACGTTCAACGACCTCCTGCGCCCGGATTTTATGTATTATCAGGACAACAACTCCAGTCACAAGTTCGAGGCGGGCGAAGACAACGTCATGCAACGCCTCAATCTCGGCACAACCATCACGTTGGGTATCGGCTGGCGTTTCTAAACACAACAGACAATCAGGATCGAATTCGGTAAAGATCCTTAGCAAGAATTTGGATACAGATTTTAGTAGTTTAAGGTTAGGAATTTAACTACTGTTGTCCGGGCGACGCAAAGTCTGCCCGGACTTTTTTATGGGTAAAAAAGATAACTCGGACCGAAACTTAACCTGCACTTAATACAGAGTTAAATCAAACTTAGCTCCCCGTTTTACGGGCCGAAGTGGGCTCCAGCGACCTTTGCAGCGCAAATCAATTCTCCACTAACTATTGCCTGCAATGAAAAAAGTGCTTGTACTTTTTGCCCTGCTCCTCACAGCCTGGGTGAGTATCAATGCCCAGATTGTCGTGTCGGGAGACATTACTTCCAACACCACCTGGACGAAGAACAATACCTACCTGCTCGAAGGCTTTGTGTACGTCACCAACGGCGCAACACTCACTATCGAGCCGGGTACGGTAGTCAAAGGCGACAAAAACACCAAAGGTTCACTCATTATCACCCGCGGCGCCAAGATCAATGCCAACGGTACGCCCAACGAACCCATCGTATTTACCAGCAACGAACCCACCCCGAGCTATGGCGACTGGGGTGGTTTGATTATCCTCGGTTATGCGCCCACCAACCAGGTGTACAACGGTACGCCCGGTCTGGGTCTGATCGAAGGCGGCCTCGATCCGGTCAAAGGCCTCTACGGCGGCGGCGACCAGTCTGGCGGCGCCATTGCCACCGATAATTCCGGCGTGCTCCGCTACGTGCGCATCGAATACGCCGGTATCGCGTTCCAGCCCAACAACGAGATCAATGGCCTGACACTCGGCGCCGTTGGTTCCGGCACCACGATTGATTACGTACAGGTTTCCTATGCCAACGACGATGCCTTCGAGTGGTTTGGCGGCACGGTCAACTGTTCCCACCTGATTGCCTATCGCGCGCTCGACGACGATTTCGACGCCGACAACGGCTATGTCGGCAATATCCAGTTCGCTTTCTCTGTTCGCGATCCGCAGGTAGCCGACGTGAGCGGCTCCAACGGCTTCGAACACGACAACAATGCTGCCGGCGACGAAACGGCGCCGAAAACCAAACCGACCTTCTCCAACGTCACCATCGTAGGCCCCACCGGCGGTTCGATCAATTCCAACTACCGCCGCGCCAATCACCTGCGCCGCAGCACCGAAACGGGTGTTTTCAACTCGATCTTTATCGGCAACTACCCGGTCGGCCTTTTCATCGACGGCAATGCAACCGGCCAAAACGCCATCGACGGCAAACTGGTCGTCAAAAACAGCTACTACTACGGTCAGGCTACGCCGCTGAGCACCAACGCCGCTGCATTCGACATCAACGCTTACGCAGCCGCCAACGCTATCGCCGCCAGCACCAACTCTGACGACGCCCAACTGATCGATCCGTTCAATATCGACCTGCCCAACGCCCGCCCGACTTCGGGTGCTGCCGTGGCTACCGGCGCCAATTTTGCTTCCGATCCGCGCATCCAGAACAGTTTCTTCACCCAGGTGAGCTATGCCGGCGCATTCGGTCCCACCGGCGACTGGACCTGCCCCTGGGCCCGCTGGGCTACCCCCGGCTGCCCTCAAAGCCCGGAAGTGGTGGTGAGCGGCGACATTACGACAAATACCACCTGGACGGCCGACAAAACCTACATTCTCAGCGGTTTCGTCTATGTGACCAACTGCGCTACCCTGACTATCGAGCCCGGTACGGTAATCCGCGGCGACAAAGGCACCAAAGGTTCTTTGATCGTTTCGCGTTGCGCCAAAATCCAGGCCCAGGGCACACCTGAAAACCCGATCGTATTCACCAGCGCCGAACCCACGCCGAGCTACGGTGACTGGGGCGGCGTGATCATCCTCGGCTATGCTCCCACCAACCAGGTGTACAACGGTACGCCCGGCCTGGGACTCATCGAAGGCGGTATCGACCCGGTCAAAGGCCTTTACGGCGGCGGCGACCAGGCTGGCGGCGCGATTGCTGCCGACAATTCCGGTACGCTCAGCTACGTGCGCATCGAATATGCCGGTATCGCTTTCCAGCCCAACAACGAAATCAACGGTCTCACGATGGGCGGTGTCGGCTCCGGCACCACTATCGACCACGTACAGGTATCCTACGCCAACGACGACGCTTTCGAATGGTTCGGCGGCACCGTCAATGCCAAATACCTGATTGCTTATCGCGCACTCGACGACGATTTCGACGCCGACAACGGTTTTGCCGGTAAAATCCAGTTTGCCCTCTCCGTCCGCGACCCGCAGGTAGCCGACGTGAGCGGCTCCAACGGTTTTGAGCACGACAACAACGCCGCCGGCGACGAAACCGCGCCGAAAACCAAGCCGACCTTCTCCAACGTCACGATCGTCGGCCCGAACGGCGGCAGCATCAACTCCAATTATCGCCGCGCCGCTCACCTGCGCCGCAGCACCGAAACCGGTTTCTACAACTCGGTTGCCGTGGGCGCCTACCCGGTCGGTCTGTTTATCGACGGCAATGCCACGGCGCTGAATGCCCAAACCGGCACGCTGGTGGTGAAAAACTCCTATTTCCACGGCCAGACTACTCCGTTGAGCACCAACGCCGCCGGTTTCGATATCGCCGCTTACGCTGCTGCTAACGCGATCACTGCCAGCACCAACTCGGCCGACGCCCAACTGATCGACCCCTTCAACATCGACCTGCCCAATGCCCGCCCGGCTGCCGGCTCGCCGCTGTACACGGGCGCCAGCTTCAACAGCGACGCGCGCATCAGCGATCCGTTCTTTACCCCGGTCAGCTACGCAGGCGCCTTTGGTCCCACTGGCGACTGGACCTGCCCCTGGGCTTCCTGGAAATCGACCGGCTGCATGCCGCCGCTGGAACCCGGACAGGTAACGGTGTCGAGCAATATCTCCTCCAATACGACCTGGACGGCCGACAACGAATACACGCTGCAGGGCTTTATTTACGTCGACAACTGCGCCACGCTGACCATTCAGCCGGGCACGGTGATTCGCGGTGACAAGGGCTCCAAAGGCGCGCTCATCGTAACGCGTTGCTCCAAAATCGTTGCCGACGGTACGGTGGATGCTCCGATCGTGTTCACCACCAACGACCCGCAGCCTACCTATGGCTCCTGGGGCGGCCTGATCGTACTGGGTCGTGCGCATACCAACCAGGTGTACAACGGCACGCCGGGCCTTGGCCTCATCGAAGGCGGTCTCGATCCGAACAAAGCCCTCTACGGCGCAGGCGACCTCGGCAGTGGCCCGGTCAACGATGATAACTCCGGCGTGCTTCGCTATGTGCGCATCGAATACCCCGGTATCGCTTTCCAGCCCAACAACGAGATCAACGGTCTGACGCTCGGCGCTGTGGGCTCGGGTACCACAATCGACCACGTACAGGTGTCCTACGCCGGCGACGACGCTTTCGAATGGTTTGGCGGTACCGTCAATGCCAAGCACCTGATCGCCTACCGCGCCCTCGACGATGATTTCGACGCCGACAACGGTTTCAGCGGCAATGTGCAATTCGCCCTCTCCGTGCGCGACCCGCAGGTGGCTGACGTGAGCGGCTCCAACGGATTTGAGGTCGACAACAACGCTGCCGGCGACGACACGCAGCCGAAAACCAAACCGACCTTCTCCAACGTGACCATCGTCGGCCCGACCGGTACGATCAACTCCAACTACCGCCGCGCCGCGCACCTCCGCCGCGATTGCGAAATCGGTATTTTCAACTCCCTGTTGCTGGGCAGCTACCCGGTGGGTATCTTCATCGACGGCGCCGGCGCTGCCGAGAATGCGACCAACGGCCTGCTTGAAGTGAAAAATACGCAGGTACACGGTCCGGTTGACCAGTTGAACAGCAACGGCGCCGGTTTCGATATCGACGCCTGGTTTGCCACTGCCGGCTGGGGCAACGCGGTCAACACCGACGCCAATGGCGCTGCCTTGCAGGACGCCTACAACCTCGACTACCCGAACGCGCTGCCCACGGGCGTATCGCCGGCGCTCAACGCCGCCGCCTTCACGGCTCCGCGCATCAACAACAACTTCTTCGAGCCCGTGAGCTACGTAGGCGCTTTCGGCCCCGGCGGCCCCGATGCCGACTGGACCTGCGGCTGGGCCAAATTCCTCGACCTGAACACGGCCTGCTTCGTCGGCACGGAAGAAGTGGAGAAATACATCGGTTCGGTCAAACTGTTCCCGACCATCGCCCAGGATCAGGTGACGCTGCAACTCAACATGACCAGCGAAGCCGAACTGGTGGTCGACATCATCAACATTGAAGGCCAGTACTTCGGCCAGCAGGTGAATGAAAAGGTGTTTGCCGGCGAGCAAAGCTTCACTTTGCAAACCAGCAACCTGCCGCAAGGCTTCTACTTCGTTCGCATTCAGGCCGGTTCGGCTGTTAAAATGGAGAAGATGATCGTGGTGCGGTAAAAGTTGCCAAAACCAGGAATCATACCATACAGGGCGCCCGAAATGTTTCGGGCGCCCTGTCTTTATCAAAAAACAGGAGGCGTAAGGTCTGTTTGTTGCCCAAAGGCTGCTTTTGCCCCTCCTACAGCGGTCGCTGTGCCAAACTTAATACGTCCTTTTTCAACACTTTTTTAAACCTCACTTTGGTTTTTCGCTTTGGAAGTAATTACCTTTGCGGGCGTTTTTGCAAAATTTGACTTTTTAGCATACATACAATGGAAATTATCGCCATTCAGGGACACCGGAAAGAAGGCTCCGGCAAAACGGAAGCCGCTCGTATCCGCCGCAACGATCAGGTGCCGGCTGTTTTGTACAAAAGCGGCGGCGGCGGCTCTACGCAGTTTGCCCTCAACCAGGCCGATCTGCGTCCGCTGGTGTTTACCTCCAAGTTCAAAATGGCTGAGATCAGCCTCAACGGCCAAACGCACAAGTGCATTGTTAAAGATATTCAGTTCCACCCGGTGACGGAGCAGGTGCTTCACATCGATTTCCTGGAACTCGTGCCGGGCGTCAAATTCAAAGCCTCCGTACCGCTGCGCTTTGCCGGAACGGCGCCGGGTGTAAAAGCCGGCGGCAAATTCATCCCGACCATTCGTCAGATCAACATCCTCACGACGCCGGAAAAGGCGGTGGATGAAGTGATCGCCGATATTTCGACCATGGAACTGGGCTCGACCATTCGTGTGCGCGATATCGCTACGCAGGAAGGTGTTGAAATCACCAACAACGGCGCTGTGCCGATTGCCCTCATCGAAATCCCGCGTGCCCTCAAAGGCGCGAAATAAGCAGGCTTGTTTGTCCCGCATAGCCATAACGGCCAATCCGGTAACCGGGTTGGCCGTTTTCCTGTTTATACGTACCCGATTTGTCTCAACTATTGGGCGGTTCAACCGTTTTGAGCCTTGTTATGCAGTTTGTCTATTTACTCAGTTTCCTGTACCTGATTTCGCGGCCGGGCGATCTGCCTGCGACCGACCCATTTTTTATTAAAAACACTCCTCCTCGTATGCAAAAAAAGATCACCGTAGAGATTTGGTCCGATGTGATGTGTCCGTTTTGTTATATCGGCAAACGGCGTTTTGAAGCCGCACTGGAACAATTCGCCGAACGCGATCAGGTCGAAGTGATCTGGCGAAGTTTTCAACTCGACCCGAATCTGAAAACCGATCCCGACAAAAGTGTCGCGCAATCGCTCGCGGAGAAAAAAGGCTGGTCGGCCGAACAAACGGCGCAGAGCATGGCCTACGTCGGCAATATGGCCCGCACGGTTGGGCTGGAATACCATTTCGACAAGGCTGTGGTCGCCAATTCGTTCGACGCGCACCGCTTTACGCACTATGCCAAATCGCTGGGCAAACAGGATGCTGCCGAAGAACGCTTGTTTGCCGCTTATTTCACCGAAGGAAAAAATACGGCCGACCACACGACGCTGGCCCGTCTGGGCGCCGAAATCGGCCTCGATTCCGCTGCCGTACGCCAGGCGCTGGCCGGCGACGACTTTGCCGAAGCCGTCAAAAACGACATTGCGCTGGCCAATCAGTTCGGTATCACCGGCGTGCCGTTTTTCGTGTTCAACCGGCAATACGCCGTGTCGGGGGCGCAGGACGTGCAGGTTTTTTTACAAACCCTGCAAAAAAGCGCTGAATAAAAAAGCCCCGCCCAATGTTGCATCGGGCGGGACTGCTTTTTTCCGAATTATTAAACCAAATCAAACTTTTAATCAGCCTCTTCCTTTCACACGGCGGCCTTCGTCTTCGAGGCCGGTGCGGCGCTGGCGGGCGCCCTTTACTTCGGCGCTGCCGAAGCGGTAGGAAAAGTTGAGGGTCACGGTGCGGCTTTCCCAGTTGCCGGCGGCGGTCATGCGCAGGCCGGGGGTGAAGATGTTTTCACCCGACCAGTTGGCCGTGTGCAGGATGTCGCCCAGTCGCAGGCGCATTTCCCCTTTTCCGTCGAACAGTTTTTTCTGAATGCCCAGGTCCATGGCGCCCTGCGGATTGCTGCGCAGCGTGCCCCAGAAGGCGCGGCTGTTGTACCAGCCCGAGAGCTGAATGCTGAAACCTTTGGGCAGTTTGAAGTTTTGCTCGCCGTACAGGTTGAAGGCCGTAAAACTCTGGTCGAACGAAAAGTCTTCGCGGAAAC
>JADZFP010000229.1 GCA_020849825.1 Saprospiraceae bacterium | reverse complement strand
AGCGACGCCGGGGTAGTCGCCTTTTTTGCCGAGTATATCGAGGATGACCTGAAAATGCAGGTGGGGCGACCAGTTGCCGTTTTCGGGCATGGGGCCGATGCGGCAAAATTCCTGTCCGGCGTGAATGGTTTGTCCGGTTTTCAGCCCTTGCAGCGAGGTTCGGGTAAGGTGTCCGTACAGGGTGTAAAACGTCAGGGCTTCGCTGACGCGGTGTTCAAGGATAATGGTCGGCCCGTAGTCGCGGTCGTTGGCGTTGTCCTGAAAACTGTGCACGATGCCCTCGAGCGGGGCGAACACCGGCGTTTCGGGCGTCATAAAAATGTCGAGGCCGATATGTACCGCGCGCCATTCGGGGCCGTTGTTGCCGCGCACTTCGTAGGCGTCGGTGGTATAAAAAGGCCGCACTTCGTTGTAGCGGCCGATACCGCAGCCGGCGCCGTTCATGGCTTCCATGATCCGGTCATGCAGCCTGCCGGCGTCTTCGATATCGGCGTAATTGCCCAGCTCGGGACTGCCGACGCCGAGGTCGAGCCAAACAGCTTTGTTCAGATCGGCCGGTACGATGCCGTGTACCTTGTCGCGGTGGTGTTTAGCCCATTGCACGAAAAGCCCATGTGTGGGGCAGGGCTCCCAGCCGCAAGCGTGACGGAAAGTAGCTTGTGCAAGTGCGGGTGAAATTTTGTCCAGTTGCTCCAGCAAGGCCCAGGCCGGGTGGTCGCTGATCTGGAGGTATTCGTTGTCCGGATTTTCCGTCCGGTTCATGGCCGAGCAGGTGACGCTGATGAGCAGGCGGGCGCCGATGAGGGGAAAGAGTGCGGCCACCTCGTCCTCCGTCAGTGGGAAACAGCGGTGGAAGCCACGCACCAGGTGGGCAATAACCGTCAATGGGTCAGGTTTGTGCATGGCCGCGTAGGCGGCGGCAATAGCCAGGTCGTTGACGGTATGGGTGTATGCCACGTCGCCGAAATCGATCACGCCCGGCACCGCGGGTTGTTCCGGGTCGTGGCTGACGAGGATGTTGTAGTCGTTGGCGTCGTTGTAGTTGACGCTTTGCCTCAATCCGGGCAACAATGGAAGCGATTCTTGTTCAAACAGTTGTAAAAAACGGCCCGCCAGCGCCTGTTTTTCCTGGCCGGTAATTTTGGACAGGTGTTCGCGTGCCCAGGCAGCCTGCGAAGGGTCCCATTTGATGAACCGGTGCGCGGCGGGGTGGTCGAAGCCTGCCAGGGCCGCGCAGAGTTTACCGCACATTTCGCCCACGCGCTCCAGCAATTCCGGCGAATGCGGATTGACGTCGGCGAAGCAGCGCCCTTCGATCCAAGTCAGCAGGCGGATAAAACGTTGGGACTGATCGGGTGCTGTGATGGCTGCGATGGATTCGCCTTCGGCTGTTGGGATTACCCGCGGCACTTCAAGACCCAAACCGGCCGCCGCCAGGCGCTGCATCACGGCGTTTTGCAGTTCGAGGTTTTCGCGGCGTTCGGCCGGGTTGGCTATTTTAAACGTGTACAAATCGCCCGCAGGGGTTTCCACCTTGAAATTCAGGTCGATTTCGCCGGGGAGAGGTTTGACAGAAACTTCCAGCTGGTAGCATTCGCGGATAAGGGCGGCAACGTAGTCGGGTGTGAATGGCATAGGGCGGCAAAGGTAGAGGTCATAGTACGACGGGTTTAAGGTTTTTCAACAGCAGCCAACTGAACACTAAACTCCCGCACAATACAAACAGATAAAACGGCAGCAACGTATCCTTCTCCGGCAGGTCGGAAAACCAGATCACGGTAGCCGAAAAGCTCAAAACGGCGCCGTAAGTGACACCTTTCACCAGCATCAGGGCAGCCAGCACATAGCCCCACGCCTGCCGGCGCCAGAGCAGCACGGCGCCGAGCATCATGTTGGGCACCACGAAGCTCAGGTCGAGCGCAAAAATCAGGCTGGGCGAAGCCGGCGGACGGCCGGTAAAAATGAAATTGATGCATTGTCCGGCTTCCACGATAATCAGGGGCAGGGCCATGGCCACCAGAAATGCGGCGATCCAGCGCACCGGCGTTTTTTCTTCGAACCAATGCGACAGCGTGTCGGTGTCCAGATGCCAGAGGCCGAGGGCCAGGGCGTACACGGATAAAGCAAAAATAGCCACGTACAACAGGAAAAACCAGTTGAACGCCGCGCCGAACAGGTAGAAAGCGTAGTTGTAGAACAGGTACACCAGCAGTCCCAGCCAGATGAGGTGCGCCCGCCGCGAGCCGCGGTCAGTCCGGCGGATGGCGATGGACAGCGCCGGGACTACCAGTACCAGGGTTACCCAGTCGTTGTTTTGCCATACCATGCGGTAGAATTCAGTATCGCGGTACAGGTTGGGGAGCAGCAGGCCGCCCGCTGAAGCGATGACGCTCAAGGCAATCAGGAGGTAGGAAAGAATGCGAACCGTTTTCATGTTGCGGATTTGAATGAACAGCCGCAAGCTGGGCAGATGCGCAAAAAAATTTCGTTGAGCTATATCATGGGAAATTATGATTTGGCGTTGCTATTATTCGAACCGCACCCCCTTCGTCACCGCGTCCCAATCATCCGTCCGGAACGGCTCGGCGGGCAGGCCCGCGGCGTTGTACAGATTGCAATCCACCGGCGCGTCGGCCCAGCCGTAGCGGGCGGCCTTCGGGTCAGGCACTTCCGGATGTCGTACGATAATCCTGTTGCCTTCAATAACAGCCGTAGCGTAGTAGAATTTTTTATCGGCGCCGGCGATTTCAAAACCTTTCAGGTAGCCGTATTTGTCTTTCACCACGAGCTCGCCGCCGCTTGTTTCCATCGAGATTTCGGCCTTGCTCCCCGAAAAAACGGCTTTTT
>JADZFP010000228.1 GCA_020849825.1 Saprospiraceae bacterium | reverse complement strand
TCAAATTCTTCTTTCTTTTTCCCTTTCATAATTGACTGTGTAAATTTGGTGAAAAGTTCCTGCTTTTTTCACCTGACACAGAATTCTGAACAGTCTCCTTTCTATCGCACATCAGTATGCCTTTAAGTATCCTTTCAACATCCAGTGGTGTTGCAATATGGCCAAGACAAAGTTAATCGGTGTCCGTTTTTGAGGCATAAACGGTTTGGGCTTTAAGTCGAGTTTGTAAAGCTCACCTACGATTCGATTACCTTTGCCATACCTCATAAACCGTTCTCGAAAATCTCGCAACCCATTACCGAAATTATGCCTTACGACGCTATCAAATGCGTAGGTCAGTTGCCCAATATTTAACAGTTTAAATCCCAAATCAATATCCTCCCCGCCTGCAATTTTTATTTGTTCGTTGAAGCCGCCTACTTCTTCAAAGGCTTCCCGCCATACAAGACAATTTGCTGTTATCAGATAGTCCGGGCGCGGATTGTTCGGTTGCTCATAAACTTTGGGTGGCATAAGTATTTCTTGCTGTTCATAGTATCTTGAAATCACATCATTACCGTAAGCCTTTACATTTCCAGCGTAACCAACTGAACCGTTTTGAACCTTGAAATACCCTGATATAAAGCTCTCGGTTGGTATGCAGTCGCTATCGGTGAAAAGTACCCAATCTGTTTGGACTTGCTTAACTCCAAAATTTCTTGCACTCGACGGGCCAATTTTTTTGCATTCAAAAAGCCTTACCGGAATTGGGAAATCAACGTGATTCAGTTCGATTCTTGGATTTGAGTTGTTGTCAACAATGATAATTTCTTTGGGAAGCCTTTCGGCAGTATGGGTGTGAAAGAATCCCTTTAAAAAAGCATTGATCCCGCGTTGATTGTCTTTCACGGGAATTACAATGCTGATTTCTTGTGCTGAACAAATGAAGTTGGATTTTATTTTTGGTCGGTGGCTTGGCGTAAATCCAAGCCTGCTTATCATTGTCATATAAACCACATTGAGCATACAAAAATAAAGTGTTTGGTTCTGGCAGGGGGCTTTTTGAGCATATATTTACCAGAACCAAACACTTCTGAGGAGGCTCAATTTCGCCGTATTTGGCGCGCCGCTCCCAGTATTCTTTTTCCGCTTTTAGGTCGTGTTCTTCAATTAGCAGGCAACAAAACAGCCCGGCTTATCTTACCACGGCCTTGCGCAGTAAAAGGCAATTATGTGCCCTTAATGCCCTTTATCGTTTTTTTACGATAAAAAATTCCCACCCCTCTTGCATCTTTCCATTCCTTCATCGTATTTTTGCGATCAATTAAAAACAACTACCCATGCCCTCACCCAAACTCGACGCTTTCAGCACCGAAGACAATGAACTGGCCGAATTCGCCAAAGCCCTCGGTCATCCTGCCCGGGTCGCCATCCTGAAAGAACTGGCCCGCCGCGATTCCTGCGTGTGCGGTGAAATCGTGGAAGTGCTACCCCTGGCCCAAAGCACGGTTTCCCAACACCTGAAAGAACTGAAAGCCGCCGGCCTTATTAAAGGCACCGTGGAAGGCGTCAAGTCGTGCTACTGTATCGACTGGGACAACCTGCGCCGCCTTCAGGCGCTGCTCGGGGCTTTCCCGGGGGTAAAGGTCGAGGGTGTCAAATGCTGTTAAAATGCTATTGAACAACAAAATACAACAAGGATGAACAACACAGAGCACATCAAAACTTCCGTTCGCGAGCAATACTCAAAAATTGCCGAACAAGACCGCGCCACCAATGCCGCCTCCTGCTGCGGGGTAGGAGCGCCGGGTACCTGCGACATTATGGCCGACTCGTACGCCCACCTCGAAGGCTACGTGCCCGATGCCGACCTCGGCCTGGGCTGCGGCCTGCCGACCGAATTCGCCCGCATACAGCCAGGCGATACCGTACTCGACCTGGGTTCCGGCGCCGGCAACGACTGCTTTGTCGCACGCGCCGAGACGGGCCCGTCCGGCAAAGTGATCGGCGTCGATTTTACACCCGCCATGATCCGCCGAGCCCGCGAAAACGCCGAAAAACTGGGCTTCAACAACGTCGAGTTCTGGCAAGGCGATATCGAGGACCTGCCGGTGAGCGACAACTCCATCGACGTGGTCGTGAGCAACTGCGTACTCAATCTTGTGCCCGACAAACGCCGGGTTTTTAAAGAAATCTTCCGCGCACTGCGGCCGGGCGGTCATTTCAGCATCTCCGATGTCGTGATCGTCGGGACGCTGCCCGACAAGATTGTGGAGAGCGCAGAACTCTACGCGGGCTGTGTCGCCGGCGCCATTCAGCGCGACGAATACCTGCAATTCATCGAAGAAGCGGGTTTTGAGGGCCTGACCGTTCAAAAACAAAAGCCTATCCTGCTGCCCGACGATTTGCTGCTGCAATACCTGAGCGCGGATGAGATCAAGGCCTTTGTGGCTGCCGGTACGGGTATTTTTAGTGTAACCGTGTATGCCGAAAAACCGGGAAAGGCCAAAAAGCCCGTGTTTAAATCACTGGAACTGGCCGAAACCAAAGCTTGCTGTGAACCCGGAAGCGGCTGCTGCTAACTGATTATGGCGATCCGACTCGAACCTGTGCTTCCCCGGCATCGTCCGGCGCTGGAAGCCTTGCTGCTGTCCGTTCATTTGCCCATCGAAGATTTGCCGGCCGATCTGGGCGGTTTTACACTTGCCTTCGATGGTGACCGCCTGGTTGGCTCGGCTGGCCTGGTGCGATTGGGGTCTTATGGCCTCCTGCGCTCCGTAGCAGTCGACGCAGCTTTCCGTGGAACCGGCCTCGGCGCCAGCTTGTATCTGGCCGCGCTCGATACTGCCCGGGCTGCGGGTCTGCGGGAAATCTGGCTGCTCACAACCTCGGCCGAGGGCTATTTTGCCCAACGGGGCTTTGAACGCATCGATCGGGCCGAAGCGCCGCCCGAAATACAAGCCGCGCCGCAATTTGCCGGCGTTTGTCCCGCATCGGCCGTGTTGATGCGCCTTTCGGTGTAGTATTACGAGCAGGTTTGGTTTTTGGGGAGACGGGATGGACAAGATTTACAGGATGAGAGTCCTGTGCTACAAAGCCGCATGATCCTGCCAATCTTGTTTATCCTGTCTCCCTCATTATTCCCGTGTTCAGTCGACCCCTGGGATTTTTTCGTCGTAAAAAAAGGACAATTCGTTCAGGCATTTAGATATTTGTCTAAATATCAAACCAAGCGGTTCATGAATCTTCTTTTCAAAGCGCTCAACGATTCCACCCGGCGGGCCATTCTGGAGATGCTGCGCGATGGCGACCTGACGGCCGGCGATATTGCCGACCGTTTCGAGATGACCAAGCCGAGCATTTCGCACCACCTCGACTTGCTGCGGCAGGCTGATCTGGTGACGAACTACCGCAGGGGGCAGTTTATTTACTATTCCCTGAATATGAGCGTACTGGATGAGATTGCCGCCTGGCTTTCACAATTTAAAAAATCCTGACGATGAAAAAGAATCCTGCTCTCGAAATCCTGATCTGGGCCATGGTGGCCGTTCCTTTTTTATACCTCGCGGCCATATATGGCCAGTTGCCGGCGGAGGTGCCCACGCACTTCGATGCCAATGGCCAGCCCGACGATTATTCTCCCAAATCCAACCTGCTGGTCATCCTGCTGATGCTCTCCGTGCCCACCAATTTCCTGATCATGTTTTTGCCGTCGATTGATCCCAAGCGAAATTTCGACCAGTTTCCGGGCGCTTTTCAGCGTTTTCGACTGGTAATTGCGCTGGCTTTGGCTGCGTTGGGCGGCATGATTATTTATGCCTCCACGCATGCCGGTTTTAACCCGCTGCGGGCGTTGTCGGTCATCATGGGAGGCTTATTTGCCGGCATGGGCAATTACCTGGGCTCGGTAAAACCCAATTATTTCGTGGGTATTCGCACGCCCTGGACGTTGGAAAACGAAACGGTATGGCGCAAAACGCATCGCGTCGGCGCTCGCTGGTTTTTTATTGCCGGACTGGCAACCATGCTGCTGGGACTGGTTTTGCCCATTGAGCTCGTCTTTTGGGCAATCCTGGTTCCGATGCTGGGCGCCTGCCTGGGTACGGTCTGGTACTCCTGGCACGTTTTTCAACAAGAAAAAAAGGCCGCCTGAACGGGTAGAAATGCATTTCTCACTGTCGTTTGGCGAACCATTTGCAACTTTGTCAGCCGTCCCGACGTCAAGTCGGGCGGCTGACAACTTTCAACCATCAGAGCCTTACTCCTCATATTTCCCCTTTGGCTGTTGTGCCTCCCGCTTTTGGCGCAACCCTCCGACGACTTCGAGCATACCACGGGGCAGGTTGATCATTTGCTCCAGCTGGCTCGATCGGCCAAAAAAGATGCCGATGCCGAGACGTACGCCCGGCAGAGCTACGACTTGGCCCGTCAGGTCAATTACGAGGGCGGAATTATTCGCTCCCTGATGTTTCTGGGCGATCTCTGCGCCCGTAGCAGCCGTACGGAAGAAGCCCTCCGCTTTTACCTGGATGTGGAAGAAAAAGCCACCCTGACCAACAATTCCGGGGTGTTGTTTTCGGTCTGTACGGTGTTGGGCGACCTTTATTTCAGGGAAAAAATATACGTCAACGCCCGCCAGTACTATCTCAAGGCGCTCGGCATTCAGCCCCAGAACTACCAGGTGATGGAAAAAGCGGCGGATACCTATCTCTACGATATGCGCTTCGACAGCGCGGAGATCATGTACCGCGACCTGATCGTCAACTACCGCACCGACGGCGACAATACCCGCCTGGTTCAGATTTATCAGAAACTGGCCGACGTGTACAACCAGAACAAGCTGCCTTCCAAAGCGCTTTATTATTACATCGGCATCGATGAAATACTCGATCGCTACGGCTCACCCGATGCCAAGGCCATTTCCTACAACAACCTGGGCAAACAGTACGTCCTGCTCAACGATTACGACAAGGCTTTGTATTATTTCCGGAAAGCCGAATTGCAGTGCGAATACGTCAATTGCGAACAACCGGAAGTGTTGTATGCCAACCTGGGTATCGCCCTGCACAATACCGGCAAAACCCGTGAAGGGCTCGAATATCTCCTGCGCGCCCGCGACATCGTGCTGAAAAACAAGGACCGCCGCGCCCAGGCCAACCTGGAACACCTCATCACCGGCGTCTATTTCAGCAACAACGACCTGTACAATGCCCTGCGCCACAACGAATTGACCATACAGGCTGCCCGCGAAACCAAACAAATCGACATTCTGGCGGAGGCTTACCACACCGCGGCCGATATTCACTACGGCCTGTATGATTTTGAAAAAGCATTTAATTATTACAAGGAATACCTGGTTTTGCTCAACCAAATCCGCTTCGACGAACAGGCCAAACTCAACAACCTGGTACAGATCACCCGCTCGCTCAAAGACGCCGAAAGCAAGTACAAACTTATGATCAGTCAGCAACGGATCAAGGAGACGGAACTGCAGGGTAAACTGACGGAACAAAACCAACGCCTCGCCCTCGAAACCCAGCGCCGGGAAGACGAGATGCGCCAGGCCATGAAAGACAAGGAACTCAACGAGGCCAAACTCCGCGAACAGGCGGCGCTGGTGCTGCAGGCAAGAGCCGAATTGCGCTATCGACAGATCGAAGCGGCCCGCCGGGAGGAAATGACCCGAAGCCTCCGGGCACAGGAACAGGAACGCGCCAACAACCTGGCCGACAGCCTGATCAAAGCCAAGCAGGCCCAGGAACTCGAAGTCGCCCTGCGCGATAAAAGTATCGCTACCCTGACCGCCAGTAAAAACCTCGAACGCCTCAAATTCGCCTATGGGGTAGGGGGCTTTGCGCTCGTCATTCTGGCCTTGCTGGGCATCAGCTGGTTCTACGCCCGCCGCGCCGGCCAGCGCCTCGCGCTCCAGAACCGCAAGATCGAAGCGCAGCGTGACCAGATCGAGCAGGAGCGCCGCAAAAGCGACCAGTTGCTGCTCAACATTTTGCCGGAAGAAATCGCCGCCGACTTAAAGGCGCACGGCGAAGCGACGCCGCAGTTTTACCCCGCGGCCACGGTGTTGTTTACCGATTTTATCGACTTCACCCGCCTATCGGCCCAACTGACGCCGGAAGACCTGATCGCCGAACTCAACGAATGTTTCCTGGCTTTCGACGTGATTTGCGAGCAAAACCGCCTCGAAAAAATCAAAACCATCGGCGACGCCTACATGTGCGCCGGGGGCCTGCCGGTACCCAACGATACCCATGCCGAAGACGCCGTGCAGGCTGCGCTCGAAATGCTGAAATGGCTCAGTCAGCGCAACCAGGAAAACCCGGGATCCATTTTCCGCCAAATGCGCATCGGCATTCATACCGGGCCGGTCATCGCCGGGGTAGTGGGCAAAAACAAGTTTGCCTACGATATCTGGGGCGATGCCGTCAACCTCGCCGCCCGACTCGAAGAACTGGGCGAACCCAGCCGTATCAATATCTCCAGCGCCACCCGCGAAGCCGTGAAACACCGCTTCGCCACCGTCTACAGGGGCAAAAAAGAAGTGCACAACAAGGGGTTGGTGGATATGTATTTTATAGAGGTTTTATAAACCTTATCAACCTTTTATCACCCCCCTTATCCTACATCCTCGGCGACCCGTGAAACACCGTCAAAAAGATCAGGGCGATTTTCATGGCCGGCGACACGGATTCGTCGAGTGTGTCTTCGATAGCCCAGTCGCGCGGATCGCGTTCGCGGAGGGTGTAGAGATAAAAGCGGCCCCGGGTGCGGTCGTCCACGAGCCATTCGTCGAGTTGGTTGGTCCAGCGGCTGCGCAGGTTGAGGGAGATGGAGTTGTCGCTGACGCGCCATTCTTTAAAATCATTGGGCCAGGCGGTGCGCATGGTAATCACGTTGCCGTCGTAGGTGCGGAGTTCCCATTGGTTGCGGTCGTCGCGCCATTTTTGCCGGATGGTGCCTTTCAGGTCGCCCACCTGGAAATCCCAGTCGGTCCAGTCGTCGCGCACGTTTAGCCAGCGTTGTTTGATTTCGCCGACCATTTCCTCGTCCGGGTATTCCGATGCTTCTTCGTCTTCCGCTTCGCTCGTATCGGCGCGCATGGCATACACTTCCCATTCCACGAAGGAATCGCTCCAGCGGCTGCTGACGCCCGATAAATGCTGGTTTTGGGCCGTCAGCAGGGTGGCGGAAAGCAGGGGCAGAATCAGGAGCGCGGCGCGACGCATAATTGAACCGGTGGTTTTGGTGAAGAGCGGTGGCAGCCTTTTTTGCTAAAAGTATGTTGAGCTTTTCGTAGGAGCGTAAAAAAGGGAATCAGTCCATACCTTTTGAGTGTCTAATTCTTCGGTTATGGTCACTCAATTTACTGAGCTCACTGATTCCCAATGGGAAGTTATGAAGGT
>JADZFP010000227.1 GCA_020849825.1 Saprospiraceae bacterium | reverse complement strand
GTGTCGGCGACAGGATCAGTTTGCCGGCGCTGATGGTTTCTTGTCCCTTATTTGTCTGAATATCAATTTGATCCGTTAGATTTCTGTTCCCGGTATACACAACGGAATCGGGCAGGTTTGGGTCGAAACTCTCCGGATATTTGGCCGCATAGGCGTGGCTCAGTACGTCGTGCCGTGCGGCGGTAAGGCCGTTGCTGCCCATGCCGCCGTTGTAGGCATCTTCGTACACTGCCTGCCCGAAAGAAGCCAGTCCGACAACCACGTCGCCCGGTTGAATATGATTGACCAGGACGTCTTTTCGTTTCATCCGGGCAAAAGCCGTGAATCCGACGTCGATGGTGCGCACGATATCGCCCACATCGGCTGTTTCTCCGCCGGCGAGATGGATACGTACGCCGTGTTCGGCCATTTTTTCAACAAAATCGGAAGTGCCGCGAATAACGGCAGCGATGACCTCGCCCGTGATCAGCGTTTTGTTCCGTCCGATCGTACTCGACAACACGATATCGTCGGTGCAACCGACGCACGCCATGTCGTCGAGGTTCATGACGATAGCGTCCTGCGCTACCCCGGGCCAAACGGAAAGATCGCCGGTTTCGCGCCAGTAGAGATAAGCCAGACTGGTTTTGGTACCCGCCGTATCGGCATGCAACAAATTGCAATAGTGTGGACTGCCCGCTGCGATATCGGGAAGAATCTTACAGAACGCATTGGGATACAAGCCTTTGTCCAAGTGCTTGATGGCGGCATGCACTTCGTCTTTGGAAGCCGAAACACCTCGAAGGTCGTATTTCAATTTGTCCTTTGACATGAAAAGCAAATCATTTTTCCCAGGCGCGATACCGGGCGGTGCGATCATAAATATGGAAAAGCATGGCTTTATCCAGGTCTGTAAAAGGTACGCCGCGGCGGGCCATTACCCGTTCGGCGGTTTCACAGGCATCGGTGAATTTATAGGTTCGGTAACCTGCTTCCGCGCCTCCCCAGGCAAAATCGGGGATAAAGTTGCGTGGATAACCTGCTCCAAACACATTGGCAAATACGCCGACGACCGTACCGGTATTAAACATCGTATTGATGCCGCATTTGGCGTGATCGCCCATGAACAGGCCGCAGAACTGCTGCCCTGTGGGTGAAAAACGGTCGGTGGCGTAGTCCCAGAGTTTTATTTCGCCGTAGTTATTTTTCAGGTTGGAGGTATTGGTGTCGGCGCCGAGGTTGCACCATTCGCCCAGAACAGAATCGCCGAGATAGCCGTCATGGGCTTTGTTGGAATTGCCCATGAGGATGGATCGGGCGATCTCGCCGCCTACGCGGCATCCGGGGCCGATGGTCGTGGGGCCGTATATTTTGGCCGCCATCTTTACAATGGCCTGGGCGCCAATGGAAACCGGACCGCGCAGGATAGAGCCTTCCATCACCTGGGCGCCTTCGCCGATATAGATGGGGCCATTTTCGACATTCAGCGTACAGCATTCGATCCAGGCGCCTTTTTCAATAAAAATCTTTGAAGAATCGCCGATCACGCGGTTGCTTTCTGGCAAGGGCTGAGAGGAGCGGCCCTTGGTCAGCAGATCGAAATCGAAAGCGATGGCATCGGCATTCATCCGGGTCAGTTGCCAGAGGTGATCCACGGCGATCAGGGGTACGCTGTTGCCGAGTTCGATGCCTTGCAGTTCGCGTACCTCCTCGTCTTCGATAAGGTGTTCGAACTGGGCTTCATCGAGCCGGGCAGCCACCAGTTCGCCGTTGTTGAGCAGCGCTTCGTTGGATTGCAGCTCCTCGATCCGGCGGCAAAGGGCCGGGTGTGGCAGGGACCCGCTGCTGATAATCAGGTTTTCCTCCTCGATGTGGATGGGAAATTTTTCCTGTAGGTATTCCTGGGTAATATAGGAAGCCGAGGCCCGAAGTTGACGCTCCCATTTTTCGCGCAAGGTCAGGATGCCCAGGCGCAGCTCGCCCATTGGGCGCGTGGCGGTAAGCGGCATCAGGTGGTTGCGCGAATCGGTGTCAAAAAGAATAATATTCAGCACGGGTTATCGATTTCAAATAGGATGGGAAGAAATGGTAAGCGGCCCAAAATTCTCAAAAACACGGGTAACGGGAATAAAAAAAGTCCCGAATGGCGGTAAAGCGCAGAAGGGACTTTTTTATGCTGCCAACAACAACCACTCTGGCGCTCCGGCAGGATGGCGGGCGAGAATTACTTCGCGAACTTGGTGTTGGCGAATTTCTTGTTGAATTTGTCGATACGACCTGCCGTGTCCACAAATTTCATCTTGCCGGTGAAGAACGGGTGGCTGTATGCGGAAATCTCCATTTTGATCAGCGGATACTCCTTGCCGTCTTCCCAGGTGGTCGTTTCTTTCGAATTAGCGCAGGAGCGGCCCAGGAAAGCTTCGTCCGTCGAAATGTCTTTGAACACCACGAGGCGGTAATTGGCCGGATGGATGTCTTTTTTCATATCAGTTGTACTAAAAATTTTTACAAAAGGATCAATCACAAAATTCGGGCTGCAAAGGTAGCATATTGAACCACGCTTTGCAAAATATTTGTTTAAAATATCCGAAAATTCTATTTCGATTTGTTTTGACCCGTCAACTGCCGGTGGATAGCAATCACTTGTGGAATCAATGCTGATTGGCCGTCGTTGTTGATAACAAAATCGGCAAAGGCCAGCTTTTCTTCTTCCGGCATTTGTTTTGCCATCCGGGCTTTTACTGCCGCGGCATCAACCTGATCGCGTTGCATGACCCGTTCGATACGCAGCGCTTCGGGGGCTGTGACGACAATAAGGGCATCCACAAAACGATAGCCGCCGCTTTCGATCAACAATGCGGCCTCCCGCAGCGTGTAGGGGGCGCCTTTCTCTATCTCCGCTTCGTGCCAGCGCCTGCTGTGCGCTTCTACCGCGGGATGTACGAGTGCGTTTAAGTCGGCCAGTTTTTCCGGTTGGTCAAATACGATCCGGGCTACCCAGGCGCGATTGTAGGCGCCGTCAGGATCGTAGGCTTCGGGCCCCAGTATTTTCAGTACGCCTGCCTTCACCTGATCATCGTGTTCGATCAGCCATTTGGCCCAGTAATCGGCCGAGTAAACCGGAATACCCAGTGACTGAAATATTTCGCAAACAGTCGTTTTCCAACTGCCGATGCCGCCGGTTATCCCGACGCGAAGCGGTCGGCGCACGTTTGTTGACTGATCTTTTGACATATCAAACCCGGTGAAAATTCGGCATTTGCCGAACGGCTGCTGTTAAAAACGCTCCGGTCGGCGGCGCGCTTACGACGCGAAGAATATCGGCAAAAGTAGCGTCTTCATCCAGAAACCGGAGCACCAGCGGCGCCGGTAATCGGCTGAACAGGCGGGTAAATATTTCGTGTCCAAGCTCGCCACGATCGGCCAATACCCTCAAAAAAATACTGTCGAGTACCCGGAATCGCTTTGGCGACTGCATAAGCGCCGGTTCCGGGGCGCCGTTCCGCTCCCAGTGATCGAGCAAAGCGCGCAACTTGCGCTGGGTCCGCAAAAAAGCGTATCCGCTGGAAGCTTTCACAAATCCGCCGGCCGTACCGATGTGTATCAGTTTGCCCGCCGAACGCACAGGAAATGGCGTGTCGGTCATGGGTATGATTCCGAACTCTTCTTCTTCAATTTGATAGCCTGCTCCGGGATAATGAAGTTCCAGATAGCGATGCAACTCACTTTCATAAGCCTCCTTGGTCAGCAAATTGGCGGAAAAAAGCGTAAACTCGACCAAAGCTTCCGTTGAAGAAAACGGCAACACGTAGACGAATCTGGTTTCGCCGTGTTGCTCCGGGCGAAAGTCCATAAACACGGGTGTTTGCGGATCAAAAACAGGTTTTTCGGTGCGAATAGTCCATCCCTTAAAATGTTGAAGCAATTTCAAGCCATAGGCCGCGGTTGTTTCTTTTTGGGTAAATGGAGCGGAAAAAAGCGCAAATTTTTCGGGAAGCACCGGCGTATGCACAAAAGCGCTGTTGAAAATCCAGTCGGCCTGAAAGGTCCCCTCCGCCGTACGCACCAACCCTTTTACCGCGTCAATTTCCTGCACTTCCGTTTTAAGCCAATGTACCGAGGCATGCCTGGCAAGCGTTTCGCGCGCCCATTGATAAAAATCCTTGCCCCGGATCATGTGGTATCGGTATGGGTTAAAATCGAGCACACGGTGAAATTGCTGTCCGAAAAAATGACAATGCTCCCAGCGCCGGTAAATCACCGGCGGCAATGGTTCCTCTTCCCGGGCCCAAAAACACCAGGTTCGGTCGTTTTTCACCTTGTCGTCGCGATCCAGCAGGAGGATTTTTTTTCCCTGAAAAAACGGACGCTCCACCATGTCGGTCGCAAGGGAAAGCCCGGCCAAACCGGCGCCTGTAAAAATGTAATCGTATGATGTAACGTTTGTAACCGTCATGCCGTCAATTTGGACCGGCGGTAAAATTGCAGCCGAAGCCCTTTGGTTCATGATATTGGCAAAAATCTGCGAATTTTGTCAGACGTTTCCTTTAACATCCGAAAACACTAAAAATCAAAATCTTATGCTAACGATCCGATTATCCTCCCGCAGTGCGGCCTTCCTTGCATTGGCCTGGCTCCTTCTGATTACCCTGCCTTCCTGCATGCCGTCCGTCAGTACGACCGTGTTGCAGCCGGCGCGTTTTAAACTTCCCGAACACATCGCCAAAGTTGCCGTGGTCGACCGCAGTAAACCCTCCAACGGCTGGCTCAACGTGCTGGAAGGCGCTTTTACTGGTGAAAGCATCGGCCAGGATCGCACCAGCCGGCAAAAAGCCGTGGAAGGCCTGAGCGACGTCCTGCAACGAACGCCGCGTTTCAAAGTAATCAATACCGGTATTGAGATGTCGGGGAGCAAAGCGGGAGTTAACCTCCCTACCCCGCTCGAATGGGCAGAAGTGGAGCGCATTTGCGCTGACTTTCAGGCCGATGCGCTGGTGACCATCGAATCGTTCGACACCGACAACAACGTCAGTACCCGGCGCGAACTGGAAAAACGCAAGGATAAAAACGGCAAACAGTACACTGTGACCCGCTACTATTCCCGCATGAATACCAACGTACGCACCGGCTGGCGTATGTACGACCCGAAAACCCGTTCGATCATCGACGAAACCATCACCGACGACGAAGCCAGCGACTCCGGCAGCGGCGACACAGAGCGGCAAGCGGTGTCCAGTCTGCCCTCCCCGGTCAGCGTATCGCGCAAAATCGCCTATGTGTGCGGACAAGAATACGGCATGCGCATCGCCCCGACCTACGTGCAGGTGCACCGTCCCTATTACAAAAAAGCCAAAGGCTACTCCGATCAAATGCGCCAGGCCGCCCGCTACGTTGAAAGCCACGACTGGGACAGGGCCATTCCAGAATGGGAATCGATCGAGAACCTCGGCAAAGGCAACGGCGACCGCAAAGCCGCAGGCCGCGCTGCCTACAACCTCGCCGTAGCCGCAGAAATGCAGGGCGACCTCGACCGCGCGCTCGAATGGGCCAAGATTTCATGGGAGCAATACGGCAATAAAAAAGGACGAGGCTACATCCAGACACTCCTCCAGCGACAGAGCGACGACGCCCGCGCCGCCGACCAGATGAATAAAAAAGTTTGATGTAAAGGGGGAAGATGCCTAATTTTCCCCCTTGCAAATACCTATGGACGCCGATCCGAACCAACCGCAAGTCTACACCGGTCAATACATCCCGCCTCCCGTACCCTTTATCACCGAGGATGCGATCAAAAAGGCGTTTTTGCCCTTTTTGAAACAATTTTACAAACACCGGTACGAATTTCAACCCGATTCGCTGCATTCCGAATTCGACAACGTCAGTTTCGAAGGCTGGTTTGCTGACGGCATGGTGCGGTTCAAAAAGGACAATGGCTCGCCTTTCACCTGCACCTACGAAGCGACCTCGGTCGACAAAGCAGGCGAGGTCAAATTTTCTCAAAACGTCCCCTATTTTCTGTGGGACTGCGCAGCCTTCGGCATGGTTGCAGCGTCCGTCTTTTACGGAGTTTCCTACGTACTTCGGTTCAAATGGCTGGTCAACCTGCACTGGAACGGCAACGCGGGTTTACTCATCGGCATCTGGACGATCGGCTTTCTCAGCTGGTTTTTCCTGATGCGCAACTGGAAAAAATACCGCTATATCTATGCAATCGAGCAATTCAAGCGCTACTTCGCCGATGAACAATGGGTAGCCCTGGGCGAAGACGTCTTTCCGTCACCCAATGATCCCTATCTGACCGAATTAAAAGACCAATGCGTGTACAACGGCTTCGGCCTGGCTGTGGTGGGTCGCGAAGGGCAGGTCCGGACGCTGGCTACACCCTCGCGATTGGGGATTTATGGCAAAGACCGCAAAATGACGCAGTGGGTCACCCGCACGGTTTTTTACCAAGCCATGTCCAAAAACATCACTACACTGGCTGCCAATCGCCCCAAAACACCCGATGTATTTCGGGTTTTGTGGAATAAAACCTGGCGCCCGGTCAAAAGACTCGTGATCGATCCGCTCAAATCGCAGGTCTGGCGGGTGGCAGGCGCCCCGGTAGGCAAAACTACCGAGGTTTTCAACCAGTTTATGCGGGCCAATGCCGTACAAAGATGGATACTCGGCATCGCCCTGGCGCTTATCGTGTTACTGAATTACAGGGTAATGACCTTCCGCGAAGACTCCCGCTTCGGCGATATTAAAGACTACCGTAGCGAGAATCTGACCGGCAATCCTGAGGACGAAGCTTTTTCGCTCGAAAGCCGCGACGAACCCATACCATACGTCAGTATCGATCGCAGCGGCATCCCGAAACAGGACCCTGTACCGGTCAAACCCAAACAAGCAACAAGCATTTCATCCGACGACGACGAGGTGCAAACGCTGAATTTATCTTCGGGCGAGGACGACGAGGACGTTCCAACACTGAATTTATCGTCCGAAACACCGCCGAAAGAACAAAAATCCGCCGCAAACACGACAAAGTCGGCTCCCAATCCAGCTGCCAAAGCCGCCTCCGATTCCAAAGATCCATGTGCGGCCATGCAAAAAAAATGGCTGGTTCAGGACAACGTGTTTTCCTCCAAGGGGTTCGCCGACGAGCGCCTGGCCGCCCTCCGCAAAGCCGGTATTTCCTGCAACAGTGCCCCGCGCAGCTGCGTTGAAAAAGGCAAAACCGGCTATCTGGTTTATCTCGGAACGCCGCAGAAAGACGAAACGACGGCCCGCAAGGAAGCGGCGCGGCTCGAAAGTTTGTTAAAAAAGGGCGGACTTTTGCGGGGCCCGCTTTTGGTGCGTCATATCAACCCATAACCTTTTTTATTTTGAAAAAAACACTGCTCTGGCAACTCAGGCCCCGAAAAGGCGGCCCCGACTCCTGGCTTTTCGGCACCATGCACGTCCAGGATGGCCGCGCTTTCACCCGGCTGGATGAGGCCAGGGAACATATTTCACGTTGCGAAGTATTTGCGACCGAGTTCGACTTTTCCGACCTCGATCAGGGCGCCATGTCCATGGCGCTGCAATTGCCGGAGGGCGCAACTCTCGATCAGTTGCTGGGCAGGCAAGCCTGGAAAAACCTCGAACGTTATGCCCAAAAACACCTCGGCATACCTGCCGAAGCCTTGCTGCATCAACATCCCATGAATGTCGGCGCTCTGCTCACCGCCGCATTGATGAAAGAAAACTCGCCCGCGTCGCTCGACGAAACCTTGTGGCAGTTCGCCCGACAACAAGGTGTCGAGACGGCTGGCGTGGAAACATTTGCCGAACAGATCGAAACCCTGGGCAAAATTCCGTTCGAGGCGCATGTCAAAAACCT
>JADZFP010000226.1 GCA_020849825.1 Saprospiraceae bacterium | reverse complement strand
CTCACAAGTCTGTGCACACAGGAACCCTGGCGAATAAAGTTTCACGCAAAGCCGCAAAGGCCGCCAAGGAGCAAATCCTTTGCGCGCTTTGCGACTTTGCGTGAAATAATATTTCTACGATCTTGGGGCAGCCCGACCTGTGAGACAGCCTCACAAAAGCTCGATGCTTGTAGTGGAAGCGGCATGCAATGTTTACACGCCGGAAGAGATGTCGTTCACTACATTTTTACCAATCTCAAGGCAGTTTGCCCGCCAATAGCCACGTAATAGACGCCCGGCGCCCAGTTTTCACCCAATTCCGTCACACCTTCCAAGTCCGTAATACGTAGCTGCCCGACCAGTGCGCCAAGGCTGTTGAACACCCGAACGTCGGATGGTTGAGTGGAAAAACGATACGACAGGCGGAAAGAGCCCGAGAATGGATTGGGGGCAGCCATCAATTCGGCACCCGTTTGCAGCAAGTTGCCCTCGCCGCGGCGGTGATCCGGGTAAAGTTCCAGCGCGAGCGACGAACTGACGGCAAAAACCTGCCGGTGCTGCATGGTCATGCCGACGCCTTCGCCCGACGCCGCAACATCGAACACGCCCGGCAGTACGTCATTGATCTGAAAATAACCGGCCGTGTCGGCAGTCGTGCAGTAAAACTGTTCCGACCCGTACAAACAAACCGTGGCCCCGGCCACCGGGTTGGTACTGCCGTATTCGTACACATATCCGTCGACCGTGACGCCGCCGAAGGGGAACAGGGCTACGTCGAGTAAAGTCAACTGACCGTTGACCAGTTGCACGGGTATTTCCGCCGTCTGGTAGCCCGCCAGACTGACGCGCACGATCACCGCGCCCGATTGCAACTGGCCCATTTTGTACTGCCCGTTGGGCGCCGAAACCTCCTGCGTCAGCGGATTGCTGCCCAGTACCGTGACCTGGGCGCCCGAGAGCAAACTGCCCGTCGAGGCGTCGGTGACGGTTCCTTCGATCCAGCAGGCGCGCATGTAATTGGGGGTAATGATGTACAACTCACCGTCGCTGGTGCCTGGCGTATTGATGTTCGATGCGATAATCGTTCCGGAAGGAAAATAGGGGTACACGCCCCAGCAACCGCTGCTCCCTCCGCCGGAGGGCCCGTAGGTGTCGTAATTACCCACCTGCACGAGGTTGTCCGGGCGGGTAACGTCGACGATCGTAAAGCCGTCGCGATACCAGGAGGTCACAGCGAAATTGTTGTGAATGTAGGTGTTGTGCACCATCGAGCCGGAGCCGGGATTGCTCTGGATCTTGTCGAGAAATTTGATGTCGGACGGATCAGAAATATCGTAGGCCGCTAAAAACGAATTGTTGGTTTCGTCGGTCGTAAACACCGTTTTTTTATCGGCGGTGGGCCAGGTGTTGTGTGTAAAACTGTTGGGCGTTTGCTGGGTAGCCAGCACAACCGGGTTGTTTTTATCGGTGACGTCGACGATGGAAAATATCCCGGTATAAATATGCGCGGCGTACAAGGTATCGTTGTCGGCGTACCCGTCGTGCACGTAACCCAATTGGTTGAATTTACCCGCGTAGGTCGGATTATACGGGTCCGGGTTAAGGTTGAGAATCACCGGGCCACCGCTGAACAGGTTGCCGCCGTGCGCATAAAGAAATCCCGCCAGGGTGTCGACGTGCAGGGCATGGGCGCGCTGGAGTTGGTTGTTAATGGCGCCGTCGCCGTAGTAACTGTGGTAGGCCAGATTGGGCGAGGGCAGATTGGACAGGTCAACGATCTGGACGCCCCAGCCGCCCTCGGACACGATGTAGGCGTAGTGCGAATAGGTTTTGATTTCCTTCCAGAGGTTGCTGGGGCCCGGTATCTGCACGATCTGCACCGGGTTGTCGGGGTCGGTGATATCGATGACGTTCATGCCGTTGCGGGCGCCGACGAGGGCATATTCCCGGCCGCCGGCCGTATAGCCCCAAATATTGGCCAGGGTTTGACCCGGAAAGGTGATTTTCGAGCGGAAAGTGTTATTGACGTTTTGGGCGGAAAGCGAAACGAAGCCAAGCCAAAGGAGGCCGGAAAGGAGTAAAAATCGGGTCATGAGCGGGAACCGTTTTGGACTGTTCGAAAATGTGCCCGAATGTCGGGAAAATCGGGGCAAGAACAAGGGCGCGTTCGGACAGTTTCGTCAAACAGCCAATATCCGGCGTTCAACGCGGCCAAAAAGCGTCTTCCGTGTGCCGGATTTCCCGCAACTCGCCATTGCGCAGCACCACGCCGATCACGTCAAAACGAATTTCCCATTCGTACCCGATGCTCTCCATGTACACGCCGGCGGCACGGGCCATCAGGTCCATTTTTTTACTGGCCACGGCGCCTTCCGGTCCGCCGAAACTGTCGTACGCGCGGGTTTTGACTTCAATAAAAACCAGGATGTTCTCCGGGCTCCAGGCGATCAGGTCGATTTCGCCCCGCCCGCTGCGGAAATTCCGGGCGGCGATGCGGTAAGCTTTGCTTTCCAGCAGAGCCGCGGCGTGTTGTTCGCCGAGGCGGCCGGTTTCGATGTGCTCTGCCATGTTCGATCTTTTTTGTGGAATAGCAGCGGTGTGCTCACTCCGGGTACAACAAATACGGCTTCCGGACGGCCCTGAAAAATTCCAGTCCGGGTTGCCAGGAAGCGCGTATTTCGGCTTCCGAAGTACCAAGTTCGATTTGTTGTCGCAATTCCGGCGTGCCGGCGAGCAGATCGAAGAAATTATTTTTCAAAAAAAACCGGCTTTTATCGGGGTATTCGCAGTAGAAATCGAGCAGCCAGCGCAGGTCGATCTGCGTGCGGGAGCGCAGCGAATCCAGCGGAATTTGCCGCAAATCATAGCCAAAACAGCGCTGGTTGTCGAACAGCGGCGATTTTGCCCCGGTGTTGCCGCGCGGGATAAAACAGAAATCCTGCACCGGAAAATCCGGGTGCCCGACGAGTTGAAACGGCGTGTCGGTACCCCGCCCCACACTCGCCACGGTGCCTTCAAACAGGCAGATCGAAGGGTACAGCAACACCGAACGCGAGTCGGGCAGGTTCGGCGAGGGTTTCACGGGCAGATCGTATGGGGTCCGGTGGTTGTAGTTGGCGCAGGGAATCACCGTCAGCGCCGGCCGGGGGCCTTTCCAAATCCAGTCTTCCCCGGTGAAATAGAGCGCCAGCTCGCCCACCGTACAGCCGTGCGACAAAGGCAGGGGCGCGATGCCTACGAACGACTCCAGTTCCGGCTCGAGCAACGGCCCGTCGACGACGTGTCCGTTGGGGTTGGGCCGATCAAGCACAATGAGCGGTTTGTCATTGGCGGCACAAGATTCCAGCACGTAAAACATCGTGGAGATGTACGTATAAAACCGCGCGCCGACATCCTGAATATCGAAGATCAATACATCGACAAACAGCAGATCGGCAGCCGAGGGCTTTTTTTTGCGTCCGTAAAGGGATATCACCGGAGTGCCGGTGCGCACGTCGAGACCGTTGCGAACCTCTTCCCCGGCTTCTTCCTCGCCGCGAAAACCATGCTCCGGAGCAAAGATGCGGGTGACGCACACCCCGCGCCGCAACAGCGTGTCGAGCAAATGCGTGGCGCCCACCCGCGCCGTAGGATTGACGACCAGGCCCACCTGCTTGCCTTCCAGCAGCGGCAAATATTGTTCAAGACGCTCCGCTCCCACTACCACACGGGCAGCAGTATCGGATTGGGCCGGCAAATGAAAGTAAGACAGGCCGCACAGGCAAACAAACAGGAACAACCGGATCATCATAGGAAGGCAAATGTAATCGCCAGCCCGGAATCAGCCGCCGGACAGATTTTATTTTTCAAAACGGAATGTTTTATATTTGTCCGAATTTTTGTGTCATTTGAATAAAGGTCATGCAGGATTTGTTGAAAAAAATGAATTACAAGGGGCAAAACCCGGTCGTTGTGGTACAGGCGCCCGACGAGTTTGCCGCCAATGTGGCCGCGGCCATCGCTCCGGATGCGGCTGTTTTGACGCAAATTGATGCGTTGAAAAAGTCGGCTTTTATGATCGCCTTTGTCACCCGTCAGGACCAAATCGATGCCCTGGCGCCGCGGCTGGCCGAACAGCTGGAAGGCGACGGCTTGTTGTGGCTGGCCTATCCCAAAGGCAGTTCAAAACGGTACAAATGCGATTTCAATCGCGATACCGGCTGGCAAATTTTAGGCAAACTGGGCTTCGAACCCGTGCGGCAGGTAGCCGTCGACGAAGACTGGTCGGCGCTGCGTTTTCGCCGCGTCGAATT
>JADZFP010000225.1 GCA_020849825.1 Saprospiraceae bacterium | reverse complement strand
CGGAAAGGGCCATGATGACTTTGTCGTTGCCGATTTTTTCGCGCAGATCGGCCACGGTTTGTTCGACAAAATGCGCGGGCGTCCAGTCGCCGGCACAGCCGCAAATGTGCAGGACAAAGTTTTTCAACAAATTAAAGCCTTCGAGCGTATGGTACACCTCAGGGTGAAACTGAATGCCGTACACCGGTTTTTCAAAAGCGCCGGACCGCCCTCGGAAAGCCGCCACGGGAATGCTGTCGGTATGCGCCAGCACCTCCAGTTGGTCGGGCAAACGCAGGATAGAGTCGCTGTGGCTCATCCAGACCTGGCTGTCGGGTTCGATGCCCCGGAAAAAGGGGTCGGCCGTGTCGTTTTGCTGAAGAATCGCTTTGCCATATTCGCGTTTGGACGACTTGCCCACCTCTCCACCGTAAAAATCGGCCGTAAGCTGGGCGCCGTAGCAAATACCCAGCATGGGGCGTTTGCCGGCAATTGCGTCGAGATCGATGCGCAGGGCGTCCGGTTGTTTGACGGAGAAAGGGCTCCCGGACAGGATTACGCCGAGCACGTCGGGCGTCAGTTCGGGCATTTTATTATAAGGTACAATCTCGCAATAGACGTTCATTTCGCGCACCCTACGGGCGATCAGCTGGGTGTACTGGGAGCCAAAATCAAGGATCAGGATTTTTTGCATGGAAGTTTATGGTAGTTTTTCAATCCGCCAGAGGCAGGTCTCGCCGGTTTGAGAAAAGAGTTGAAAATTATTTTTCTGCAAAATGCGCATCGAAGCGGGGTTGGACTTTTCCGTTTCGGCAAAAATGCAAGAAACGTCGGGCTGCGCAAAAGCCCAGCCGACCAAACTGCCGACGGCTTCCGTCATGTAGCCCTGTCCCTGAAAATCGGGATAAGTGCCGTAACCGATCTCGATTTCTCCCATTGGGTTGGGTGGCCCTTTGAAACAAAGGTCGCCCACAAGGCAGGGATCGCTTTTGCGGATAATGCTCCAGAGGGTGTAATAAAATCGGGAAGGCAGGTGATCTCTTGTGTATGGCAGGATGGACAATTCGAAAGCCTCTTTCAAGTCGGGGGTCATGACCAGGCGAGAGGGCGGGAGTTTAAGCCCGGCTTCAAAGGAGCCGTCGTTGCGGAAATACTGGAGCAGTTGTCGCCTGTTCAGTGGCCGGATAATCAGACGGTCGGTTTCCAACATGAGGCCGCAAAGTTAAACCAAAACACAAAGACCAACATCAAAAACCCGATTCTCGTGCTGTGTTCCGCTACTGCTTTTTTCTCCAAAGCGGCGCCCCGACCCCGAAAACGGCAGAACAAAGTCAAAATTTTATTTGGTTGAATCATTCGGATGCTCGTACATTTGCGCCCTCGAAAAGCCCGGCGTTACCGAGGTAAGCACCGGGCGAGATACTATCTCTTCACCAATTTTCAACTTTACCTATGGCAGTCAAACTTCGTCTGCAACGCAAAGGCCGCAAAAAAGCGCCGTTTTACCACATCGTAGTCGCCGACAGCCGCTCGCCCCGCGATGGCCGTTTTATCGAAAAAATCGGCACTTACAACCCCCTGACCGTTCCCGCTACCATTGAACTGAACCGCGACAGCGCCTACGAATGGTTGATGAAAGGCGCCCAGCCGACGGATACCGTCAACGCCATCCTGCGTTTCAAAGGCGTGCTGCTCAAAAAACACCTGCAACTCGGCGTCACCAAAGGCGCCATCACCCAGGAGCAGGCCGACGAGCGCCTCAACAAATGGCTCGAACAAAAAGAAACCCGCATTCAGGACCGTAAAAAAGCCACGGCCGACAAGAAACGCGAATTCCAGACTGCCGTCGACGGAACGCCCAAAGCCAAGCCGAAACCCGTAGTCGTGGAAGAGGCCCCGGCCGCCGCTGAAGAAAACACGGAATCGGTAGGCGCTGCCGAAGAAACCGTGACGATTGCCGAAGCAACGGCCGAAGCCATCGCCGAATCGAGCATCCCTGCCGTTGAAGCAACGGAAGAAGCCCAGCCGGAAACCGCCGAAGCCAACAACGAATCGGTGGCCGCTGCCGAGCCCGAGGCTACGACCGAAGAAAATACCAGCGAAGCCTGATCTTGAATTGACCGGCAAAACTTCTATTTTTGCCGTGCCCAATAAATTTGTCCTTACTGACCTGGCAAAGCCCTGAGTGGTTTTGCCAGGTCTTTTGTTAAAAAATTCACCACTTTCTGAGCCATGCAAGCCTTAGACGAAAAATACTATACCCGGCTGAACGAAATCGCCGCGGCCATCCAGGCCTCGCCCAACCTGGCAGCCTACCTCGAAGAGGAAGAAGATGATGCCTACAACGAACTCCGACAGGAATTCGAAGCCTCGCTCGCCGAACTCCACCACACCGTGGCAGCCGAAGCCCCCCTGCAACTGGTTACCTTCGAGCGCTACCTGCTCGATCCGCTGTTTGAAGGACTTTACCTGCCGCGTATCCTGGGATTTGCCGTACTGCGCGGCGAAATCAGCGACCAATACCGCTACGTGCGCCCCAACGACCACTTTAAGGAAATCCTGATTGCCATTTGCAAGAGCGTTCACTTCGAACAACTGAAAAAACGCATCGGCATGAGCGTTCAGGTCGGATTCGTGCTCAGCAGCGATATCTGGATCACCAACCTGATGAGCCAGGTAGAAAACAAACGCATCCGCTACTTTCTTCAACAGCAAAAAAGCGATCAGTTCCGCGATGCCAAAGACCGCGCCGGTATCTATCGCCGTTACTCCAACCAGTTCAAAAACGAACTGTACTACTCCGCCGACTTCCCGACAACGGCCGGCGAAATGAAGGCCAATTTCTCCGCCCTGCGCCAGTTCCTGATCAAACGTTTTGAAGTAGGCGGCGACAACAGCAGCCTCAAAACGCAGATCAAAACCTTTCTGGACAATAAAGAATTCCAGAACAACGACGAATACGTGGAAATGCTGGCGCTGTACGGCAATTTCATGGAACTGGATGCCGCCGAACAAAAAGACCTGACCGCGCATTTCAGCCGCGAACGCAAAAACTTCCCGGAATTCGATGAAAAATACCTCGAATTCCTGCTCACGCTCTACCGCGCCAAAATCGGACTGAGCGCCGCCAACGACGAACGTATGAGCGCGATCGTTGACAAGTCCGTCAATGACAAAATCTCCGACTATTACCGCATTGCCGACAAAATTCACAGCCTCGGCTATGTGCACCCCGACTCGATCGAGGCCGTTCAGGAGTTTTGCTATTCACATGAAGGCCTCTCCGCAGAAGCGGAATGCCTGCGCCAATTGGTGTTGTGCTATTTCACCCGCCTGATTCAGGGACTGAGCGAACGCGAATACGCCGACTACTTCGAACTGACCAAAATCTTCGGGGTTTACATCCGTATTTTCGACAACCAGCACTTCAACCAGGAAGTGGAAAAATTGTCGATGGCCTACGTCGGCAAATTGCTCAAACGCTTCACCGACAAACGCGCCAAAGATTACCAGGATGTGAAAAAATTCGTGTCGACCCAGTTTGTCGATCTCGGTTTTTTGAAAGAAAAAGAGGTGGTGGAAATGTTCAAAACGCGCCGGAAAAAGCGCAAAACCACCGAATCCTGATCATTGGCGACCCGAATCTAATGACCCGAATGGCCGCCTGTCATCGAAAATATGGCAAAAACCGTCGAACGGCGGTTGCCGGATGGCAGGCGGCCTATACATTTGCGACGCCTGGGACCTGGCCCTGAACCATACCCGGCGCATTTGATTTCGCATCCAAATCATTCACCTCCATACTTTTTGGCCGATGTCGGTTCTGATTTTTCTGATCGTATTGTACGTATTGCTCGGTTTGAGCATGATGAAACTATTTGAAAAAGCCGGCATTCCGGGCTGGAAAGCCCTCGTTCCGGGTATTGCCGCCGT
Source organism: Saprospiraceae bacterium (assembly GCA_020849825.1). Lineage (GTDB taxonomy): Bacteria > Bacteroidota > Bacteroidia > Chitinophagales > Saprospiraceae > M3007. The sequence continues at coordinate 3,165 of JADZFP010000225.1, read as the reverse complement.
AGAATGGTGCAAGATGGTGGGCCGCAAACCCGCATTCGCTTTTTGGCTGCTTTTCCCGATCGTCAATATTTTCATTTACGCCGGACTGGTGATCGACATGGTGCGTTCCTTCGGCAAACACTCGTTCTGGCAGGCAGCGATGGCGGTGATTTATGCGCCCATCCCCTTTTTCCTGATCGGCCGCAATCCGAAAGATACCTACAAGGGGCCCATCCTCGAACGCGAACGCGAATACCACCGCCTGCACGCCGCCGCTATGGAAAAAGGCGACAAAACCGCGCTGCGAAAACTCGAAGCGGATAATCCGTTCCACAAATCGGCGATCCGCGAATGGACGGAAGCCATCATTTTCGCTGTTTTTGCCGCGGCGTTTATCCGGATGTTCCTCATCGAAGCGTACGTCATCCCGACCTCCTCGATGGAAGGCACACTGCGGATCGGCGACTTCCTGTTTGTCAGCAAAGCCCACTACGGCATCCGGACGCCGATGACCGTCATTCAGTTCCCCCTGATTCACAACCGTTTTTCCCAAAATCAGGGCGGACTGCTGGGGCGTGAATCTTACCTCAAAGAACCCTCTCTCCCCTACTATCGCCTTCCGGCGCTGGAAAGCATCGATCACAACGAACCCGTGGTATTCAACTTCCCGACGGGCGACAGCACGATACTCACGCCCGACCGGGCCTACGATATCTATCAATGGCGACGCCATCGACTTGAGCGTATTTACGGCAAAAGAGAAGTGATTACCCGGCCCATCGACAAGAAAGACCACTATATCAAACGCTGCGTCGGATTGCCGGGCGACAGCCTCCAGATTCGCGGGCGACAGTTGTACATCAACGGCCAGCTTGCTCAAAATCCGACGCACATGCAGTTCCGCTACCAGGTCACCAAAGGCGGCCAGGCAATCGGCAGAGGCGCAATGGAAGCCCTGGGCGTCAATATCACCGATTGGGGCGGCAATGCCTGGAAAGCCGGCATTTACAGCCTCGATCAGTCGCAGGTCGACAAACTGCGCGCCTCGGGCCAGGATGTCAAAGTGGATCTTCTGCCCCCCTATTCCCCGGCCGACCCCAATTTCGGCCCCGACGACGTGTTTCCCAACTCGGATAAAACAGCCGGCTGGACCCGCGACGACTACGGCCCGATCTATATCCCCAAGGCCGGCGCCACCATCACCCTTACAACAGACAACCTGCCTTTTTACGAACGCATCATCCGGGTGTACGAAGGCAATACGCTGGAAGTAAAAGGCGGAAAATTTGTCCTGAACGGCCAGGAAACGAGCACTTACACTTTCAAACAGAACTACTACTGGATGATGGGCGACAACCGCCACAATTCGGAAGATTCCCGCTTCTGGGGATATGTGCCCGAAGACCACGTGGTCGGAAAGCCGCTCTTTATCTGGTTCTCCACGAAAAACGGGAACATGCGCGACGGAATCAACTGGAACCGGATTTTCAAGTCGGCCAGCAGCATGTAAGCATCGCTTTCCGGATCAGGAACACAGTTGATCCACCAGCTTTGCCATCGCCCTGGCGCGGTGACTGACCTGGTTTTTGACGACATCGCCCAGTTCGGCGAAGGTTTGATCGTACCCTTCGGGAATAAACACCGGATCGTAGCCCCATCCGTTCAGGCCGCGTTTGGCGCTGGCAATACTACCGGGGCAAGCGCCTTCGAGCAATATTTCCTGACCATCCATCAACAGCGCGATCACCGTCCGGAAAGTGGCCCGCCGGTCGGATTGTGCGTCGAGGTTGTGCAACAAAAGAGTGATATTCGCCTCGGGATTTTTGTCATCGCCTGCATAACGGGCGGTATGCACTCCCGGAGCGCCGCCGAGCGCCGCCACTTCAAGTCCGGTGTCTTCGGAGAAGCAGTCGAAACCATATCGTTCTTTTACGTAGCGCGCTTTGAGCAGAGCATTTCCTTCCAGGGTTGACTCCGTTTCTTCGATCTCTTCCGTACACCCGATATCGCGCAGGGTTTTAATTTGATACTGCCCGCCGAGAATTTGTTCCACTTCACGGGCTTTGTTAAAGTTATTGGTAGCGAAGACCAGTGTTTTCATATTACACGACAAAAAGTTTGACTTTTAAGATTAATCGTACATTAGCTTGAACATTCACTCACTTTAACCAATTTAGTTATGAGCAAAATTTTTGAAGCCATCAAACAAAAAGTAGCGGAAATTGATGCCGACGTATCCAAATTCTACGGTGGCAACAACGCTGCCGGCAGCCGCGTACGCAAGGCCATGCAGGAACTGAAAGACATGGCACAGGAACTGCGTAAAGACGTGCTGGAAACCAAAAACTCCCGTAAAGCCTAAGCGCATAATAGCCCTGAGGCTGAGTGTTTTGTAATTGTTGGGCTTGTCGGCATCAGCCGGCAAGCCCAACTTGTTTTTCCAGCCATAAATGCCGTTCCCTACAAGGGCACGTTCCCGTGTTTGCGTTTCGGGCGGGCGACGGCTTTGTGTTCGAGCATGGCAAATCCCTTGATGAGTTTTCGGCGGGTTTCGGCGGGTTCGATCACCTCGTCGATAAAGCCCCGGGCCGCTGCGCGGTAGGGATTGGCAAAAGTGTCGGCGTATTCTTTCTCCTTTTCCAGCAATTTGGCCGCCGGGTCGGGCGCCGCATCGATTTCGCGTTTGAAGATAATTTCAGAAGCGCCTTTCGCCCCCATCACGGCAATTTCTGCCGAAGGCCAGGCAAAGTTGAGGTCAGCGCCGATGTGTTTGGAATTCATCACGTCGTAGGCGCCGCCGTAAGCCTTGCGGGTGATGACGGTGATACGCGGCACCGTGGCTTCGGAGAATGCGTAAAGCAATTTTGCGCCATTGGTAATGATCGCATTCCATTCCTGATCGGTCCCCGGCAGAAAGCCCGGCACGTCGACGAGCACCAGCAAGGGAATATTGAAACAATCGCAAAAACGCACGAAACGCGCGGCTTTTTTGGAGGAATTGACATCGAGCACGCCGGCCAGGCTCATGGGCTGGTTGGCCACAATACCGATGCTGCGACCAGCCAGCCGGGCAAAACCGATCACGATGTTGTCGGCATAACTCTCCTGCAATTCCATAAAGGATTCGGTATCGCAAATTCCCGCGATTACCTCCTTGATATCGTAAGGCTGACTGGCATTTTCAGG
>JADZFP010000224.1 GCA_020849825.1 Saprospiraceae bacterium | reverse complement strand
GCAATACCCTCTCCCGCCAGTTACCGGTCGCCGGCCCGCAGGTTCAGGAACATTTTAAAGCCGAAATCGGCGGAGATGGTTTTGGACTGCGTGTAATAGTTGGAGCGCAGAAAAACCTCGTAGTTTTTGAAAATATCGCGGATGAAGAAGTGTCCGAACTCGACACCGATACTATAATCGATGAAACCCTTGGTGTCGGTTTCGGAAGCGATTTTGTTGTTGAAATTGTAGCGCATACCCACTTTACCCATTGCGGTGAAAGCATTTTGGTGGGTTTTGGCGCAACGCGAGCCGTTGGAACGATACATGCCGGCGCCGGCTTCGAGCAGGGCATAAGGCGTTGTGATGATAGAAGCGCCGAAATCGTCGGCATTCGGGTCGGCCGTCACCGCTGCGCCGCCGCCAACCCGAAGTACGCTCCAGTGGGTGCCAACGTTGAAGGCGGTCTCGGCGCCAACCCCCAGGCGTTTGCCGATGTTCTCGACGTCGGGGGCATTAAAATAGATCACGGGAATGTCGAGAAACAAACGCGGGCCGCCGTACTGGGCATTTGCGGAGAGGGCGGAAAACAGGATCGCGACAAATAGGAGGGTCAACTTTTGCATGGTAGAAACTGATTTTGATGATTGATTTTTGGCCAAGACGCAATGTGCGTGAAGCGCGCTGCTTACCGAAGCCGGGGCAAAAATGGTATTTACCGTAAAAAATTCTGCTCTTCTGCCGGGTGCAACGCTGTATTTTCGCCGCACTTTTTCCGCTTCGCACGACAATTTATGGCAAAGAAAAATACAAACCCGTCCAAATCAGCCACCCGCACCCCGGATACCGACCCCGGCGTCGGCTTCGACTGGCAAACCTGGATTCCGATCATCCTCGCTTTTGTGGTGTTCAGCACGGGTCTCCGCAATGAGATTCTGGGCATTGATGACCATACCGCCACCGTCGATAACCCGGCAGTGGTCAGTTTTTCTCCCTTTACCCATTTCAACCTGGGCATGTACGCTCCGATCACCTGGCTTTTTTACGGGATTGCCTATGCGCTCGGAAAAGACAATGCAGTGCTTTACCACTTGCTCAGCCTGGCAGCGCATGTGTTCAACGTGTATCTCGTAAGCAAACTGATACTTCGAATCAGCGGCCAGCGCGGCACGGCGTTCTGGGTGGCGTTGTTGTTTGCCATTCATCCCATTCAGGTAGAATCGGTGGCCTGGATCGCGGGTTTTAGTACGCCTTTGTACGCCCTGTTTTTCCTTTTGTCGTGCAACTGGTACCTCGATTACGCCGAAAAACCCGAAGAAAAACGCGCCTACACGCTGGCACTCACGGCTTTCGTACTCGCCTGTTTGTCGAAAAGCGCCGCCGTAACCCTGCCGCTGGTACTGGTGCTGCTCGACTGGTGGACCGGCCGGCCGGTACTCGACCGCAAGCGGATCATGGGCTACGCGCCGTTTTTTGCCTTCGCGCTTTTCTTCGGCGCGCTCACGGTGTACTCGCGTATGGCGGCCGGCATGAACATGGATGCCAACGGGAACAATTACTCGCTGCTCGACCGCTTTTTAGTGTTGTGCTATACGCCGGTGCTGTATTGGGGAAAATACCTGCTCCCGCTCAAACTGAATATTTACTACGGTTTTGAAAAAGTCAACGGCCAGTTTCCCTGGACGTACTGGGTCGCACCGGCTGTATTGGCCGCCGTGCTGTATGTTGCCTGGCGCTGGCGCAATTCCGCGCGCTATCTGCTGTTCGGCATCTTGTTCTTTTTTGCCAATATCAGCGTCATGCTGCCCTTCCGCTCCATGGGCACCTTCGAACTTTGCGCCGACCACTACAATTACCTGGCGATGATCGGTATCTTCTTTGCCCTGGCCCAGGGCTTGCCGACCCTTGCAGAACGCTGGCCGGGCGCTTCCGGTTTGCTGCGCGCCGCGGTGGGTATCTGGGCAGCTGTCATGATTTTTTATACCGTACGCCAAATTACGGTCTGGAAAGACACCTTCACCGTCGTCAACCACGCCATCGAAAACGGCAGCCACCAAAACGGCCGCCTGTACGAAGCCCGCGCCAATGCTCTGGCCAAAAACAAAGACCTCAACGGAGCCATTAAAGATTACACCAAAGCGCTGGAAATCAACCCCGAACTCTGGGAGTCGTACAAATACCGGGGCAGCCTCTACGGCGCCAAACGGCAATATGAAAAATCAGTGCAGGACCTGGGCAAATACATTGAACAATACCCCGATCAGTACGAACAGGTCTTTAATCTGGGACTTTCGTTGTACAACATGGGGCACCTGCCCGAAGCCGTCAAAGCCTTCGACCGCACGTTGCAGATCGACCCCAATTTCGAACGCGCCTATGCCGCGCGCGGCAATGCCTACATGGCTATGGGCGACAGCGCCAAGGCGGAACTTGACCTGCGCGAATACGAAAAGCGGAAACAGTAAGCAATGATGATGCGTTTCGCGCAGCAGGAGTGTTAATTGGCTGGTTTTGTGCTCACTGGCCGCCGCCACTGCCGCTTTTTTGATCCGAATTGGAAACCCCGCGTTTGCGCGACACGTTTTCGCGCAGTTTGCCAAAGCGCCACGATGCCGAAAACCGGATTGCACGGGCGGGTTGGCTGCTTTCAAAATAGGTGGAAAACTTGGGATCGTCGACACGGTTGGTAAAAACGCGGTTGCGCAGCATGAATTGATCGGCCAGCAGACCCAGGCGCAGGGTTTTGTTTTTCAGCAGGGTTTTGTTGATGCCCAGTTGATAATTGTACCAACCATTGCTGCGACCCTGCAGGGTCACGTTGCCGACGCCCCACCAGCCGTTGCCCTGGATGCGCCATCCTTTCCCGATATTGTACTGGAGGTTGCCGTAACAATTGCCCGTGATTCCGTCGTTGCGGTATTGAGCGGTACCGGCCAAGCCGTCGAGCAGTTCGTACGCGAGCGTGACGTTGGCATAAAAAGTCAGTTTTTTGCCGATCGGACCGGAGCCGTAGAGGGTGAGCGCCGTGCGGTTGTTGCTGCCGAAATTGCCGTAGGTCGTTGTGGCGACGCCGGTTTCGGTATTAATCGTAGTGACGCTGTTGATGGCATCGGAAGTAATACCCTGTTCGAGCGTGATGCTCAGGTTGCGGCCGCCCTTGAAAATATCCAGCCCGACTTCCACATTGTGGGTAAACTCGGGCAGCAACTGCGGGTTGCCTATGTTGGTGTTGCGCGGGTCGGCGCTGTTGAGTTGCGGGCGCAGGTACCACACGCCGGGCCGCTGGATACGGCGCGAGTAGCCCAGGCGCAGGCTTTTGCTTTCGGTAATTTTGTACGACAGGTTGAGCGTGGGCACCAGAGCGGGGTATTCGTTGGTGAAAGGCGTCTGGCTGGTTTGTTCGCCGTAGATTTTGGTGTATTCGAAGCGAAGTCCCGGCCGTACCGACCATTTGTTGCGTTT
>JADZFP010000223.1 GCA_020849825.1 Saprospiraceae bacterium | reverse complement strand
TCTTCTCCGGCGGTGCCCAGGCGGACGTCCCGCTGGTATTTTTGAAAGCGGGCGGCGAGCAGCATGACTTCGTTTTCCGAAGTTGTGCCTTTCGCCGCTTCCAGCAATTGCTGAACCGCCGTTTCGGTGTTGCCTTCGGCGATCCATTGTTTGATGGTTTTTCGTTCCATGCCCGAAAGTTAAACCTCAAAAAAGCGCCCACAAAGCAATATTCATCATATTCCGAACTGAGACTGGTTACCGCGTTGGGCGGAAATAATTTGTTGTATCAACAGCCGACCTGGCATATTACCTTTGGTGCGCCCCTCGGAGGGCCGATTTTTCCTGAACTAATTTTCTAAAACTCAACTTTGTATGAAGCAACTCTTCGTTTTCCTGCTCTTTTTATTTGCAGGGCTACCCGGGCTTTCCGCCCAGAACACTGTACGCGGTCGTGTGACCGACAACACCGGTCAGGCCCTGGCCGGGGTGACCATCAAAGAAAAAGGCACCGTAAGCGGTACTTCTTCGGGTGTCGACGGCACTTACAGCCTGCGCGTCAGCGACGGCAATGCCGTGGTGGTGTTTTCCTACACGGGTTTTGCGACCCAGGAAATCGCTCTTGGCGGCCGCCCCACGCTCGACGTCACGCTGCTGAGCGACGAAACCCTGCTCGATCAGATCGTCATCGTGGGGTCGCGCCGCGGCAGCCGGGTGCAGACAGAAACACCCGTGCCCATCGACGTGATCAACGTCGGTCAGGTGGCGCCCACCACGGCCCGCTACGACGTCACGTCGATGCTCAATTACAGCGCCCCTTCCTTTAACTACAACAAACAAAGCGGTTCCGACGGCGCCGACCACATCGACCTGGCCACCCTGCGCGGACTGGGCCCCGACCAGACGCTGGTGCTCGTCAACGGCAAACGCCGCCACCAGACGGCTTTCGTGGCCGTGTTCGGTACCCGCGGCCGCGGCAACGCCGGCACCGACCTGAGCGCCATACCGGCCCAGGCCATCGACCGCATCGAAATCCTGCGCGACGGCGCCTCGGCCCAGTACGGCTCCGATGCCATCGCGGGCGTGATCAACATTGTTTTGAAAAAAAATGTGCGCTCCGGCTCCGCCGATTTCGGCTTCTCGGGTTACCTCGATTCCAAATACAACCCCGCCTACCTCGCCGCCGACGCCAAAGACGTGTACGGCGATCCGCTGGCCGGCCAATATATCTACGATAACAAACTCGACGGCGCCACCTACACGGCCCAGGCCAACTACGGCCTCCCGCTCGGCCAAAAAGGCGGCTTCCTCAACCTGACGCTCAACTACGCCAATGCCGGCAAAACCTTCCGTCAGGACCTCGATGGCGAACTGCCCGTCAACATCTACCGCCGCGCACACGGCGACGGCTCCCTGCAGGGCTACGGCGCCCTGTTCAACGCCGAAGTGCCTTTCAAGGAAAACGACAAGCTGACCCTGTACGTCTTCGGCGGCTTCAACCGCAAGGAATCGGATGCCTACGCCTTCACCCGCAACTTCTCGGCGCGGCCCGAACGTTTCCCCACCGACGACAACGGCAACCCGATTCCGGTCGACGGCATCACCATGTCGACGCCCGGCGGCGAGTTTTTTTACAACCCGCGTATTCAGACGGAAATACAGGATATTTCTGCCGCCGCCGGCCTGCGCGGCAATTTCGGCGAAGGCTGGACCTGGGACCTGAGCAATACCACCGGCTACAACGACTTCCATTTCTTTGGTCATAATACCTTCAATGCCGGTCTGGGTACCTCGCAGACCCATTTCGACGACGGCGGTTTCAGTTTCCTGCAAAACACGACCAACCTGAATTTCAGCCGCCTGTACCCCGAAGTGCTCTCGGGCTTCAACCTGGCCTTCGGCGCCGAATTCCGCCTCGAACAATACCAACTCTACGCCGGCGAGGAGGCATCGTACCGCAACTACGACCCCGACAAGGCCTCCGGCGCCCAGGGCTTCCCCGGCTACCAGCCTTCCGACGAAGCCGACGCCAGCCGCAACTGCGTAGGCGCCTACGCCGACGTGGAACTCGACGTGACCGAACGCTTCCTCGTGGGCGGCGCCGTGCGCCTCGAAAACTACTCCGATTTCGGTTTTACGGCCAACGGTAAACTCTCGGCGCGTTACAAAATCACCGACAACTTCAACCTGCGCGGCTCGGCCAGCACGGGCTTCCGCGCGCCTTCACTGCAACAGATCAATTTCAGCTCCACCTTCACCACCGTGCAGGGCGGCAACATCGCCGAGGTCAAGATCGCGCCCAACGACAACCCGATCACCCGCGCGGCCGGCATCCCGGAACTGACGGAAGAAAAATCAATCAGCGCCAGCCTGGGCTTCTCCTGGCGCCCGATCCGCGAATTTACGGTCACCCTCGACGCCTATCAGGTGCAGGTGAAAGACCGCGTGGTGCTCTCCGGCCAGTTCGACGCCGGCGATACCACCCTCAATCCCGCCCTCACCAACGAACTCACCCGCCTCAATGTGAGCCTGGCCCAGTTCTTCGCCAATGCCGTCAACACGACCAACCGCGGCCTCGATCTGGTGCTCGACTACAACCGGCGTTTGAGCGACGGCCACATCCGTTTCCTGGTGGCCGCCAACTTCCAGAAAATGACCATCGACGAGATCAACGTGCCCAGCGCGCTCAATGATACCGAAGGTCACCGCAAAACCTTCCTGAGCAGCCGCGAGCAAAAATTCATCCTGGCCTCCGCGCCGCCCATGAAACTGGCCTCCACGATCGAGTACGGTTTCGGCAACTTCACCGTTGGCACCCGCCTCAACTACTTTGGCGAGATCACCCTGCAAGGCTACGGCGAAAGCGGCCTCGGCATCGATCCCGAAGTGCCGAAAGACGACGGCAGCGGCTATGTGCCCGACGTGTACGTGTACGGCGCCCAATTCGTGCCCGACGTGTATGCCTCCTGGCGCTTCGTCAAAAACGCCACCCTGCACCTGGGCGTCGACAATTTCATCAACGCGCACCCCGACCTCGGCTTCGCTCCCGGCGCTCCGGGCTGGGCCTACAACACCGAAACCGGCGGTCCCTGGGACTCCGTCCAGATGGGCGGCAACGGCATGCGCGTGTTTGCGCGGCTGGGCGTTACTTTTTGATGAGGATTTGAGGATTGGTGTGGAATGGTTTTGAGTGGACAAGTTTTTAGGGGACAGGATTTACAAGATTTACAGGATTAGAAAGGCAGCGGCGAAGCCGCTTTATCCTGTAAATCTTGTAAATCCTGTCTCTTTTTAAACATTCAGCGCCCCTTCGCCACTTTCCCCGCCTGCACCACCCGCCCGCCGTATTGCAGCGACCAGAAGTACAGGCCCGGCGGCAAATGCCCCGTCGCTACGCGGTGCTCGAAACCGGCCAGCGGCTCGTCGAGGCAAACCCGCCCCAGGGCGTCGCGGAGCACGAAGCGGGGCGACAGGGCCACCCGGGCGGGTAGGCTCACCCACAAGGCTTCGCCGAACGGATTGGGGCTCACCCGCGCCAGCGGCAAGGCGGGCAGCGCCGGCACACCGCTCACTTCGCCCACCTCGATTTGCTGGCAGAGCGTGTCGGAAGCGTATTCGTTGCTCACTACGAGGCATACCGTGTAGATGCCCGGCCAGGGAAAGGTATGCGCCGGGTTGGTGTCCTGGCTTATGGCCCCGTCGCCGAAGGTCCAGTACCAGGTATCGGGCTCGTACCAGGAGAGGTCGGTGAATTGGAGGGTGAGCGGATCGGCCGTATCGACGGGTTCGTAGCGAAACAGCGCCGAGGGCAGGTTGTCGAGCCCCAGGGTGTCGCAGGAGGAGTCGTCGAGAGGGCCAAGGCGGTAGTTGGGGTGGTATATTGGCCCCATGGCCCCTTGTGTCGGCAGTTCTATGGCTCTTTGCGACACCATACAAGCCTCGCCTTTTTTATCGGGATACTCGACGATATGCACGTACTTGTTGTCGCCTCCGCCGATATAGAGTTTTCCATCGGGGCCGTGATGACTCCATCCGAAACGGGTGTCTCCGAATAAATTGCTAAACCCGTCCCACACGGCCACAACAGTTTTGGAGGCGGCAAAATCGGGCGCATCCAGATCGTATTGCGTCAGGATATGTCCGAAGTTGTTATCCGTGTACAGGTACCGGCTATTGGGCGAAAAAGCGGCCCCCGTGGCGTAGGTCCAGTTGGTGTACGGGTCGAAGCGCAGATTAGACAACAAGCCGGTACAGCGGTCAAAATCGTACACCGCCACGCCGCCCCGGCAACCGTTGACGGCAAAATACCGGCCGTCGGGGGAAAAACGACTCCAGCCGCAGAAATAATAGCCATCGACAAAGGGATTTTCCATGGCCTGCGCCCAGGGGCCGAGTATGGTATCGGTTGTGATCAGGTATCGATAAAAGGTATCCGCCTGATTGTTGCCCGTCAGCAACCACCAGTCGCGCCCGTTGGCATGCCGGTTGGCATTGAGCGACTGGAAGCAACCGATCTGAAGCAATTGATTTTTAAGGGTTACTTTGCCCAGTCCCTGATTGGCGTTCATATCGACCCGGGAATACAACAGATCGCGAAATGTACAGGTATTGGAGTCGCCGGTGACATCCGTCCGGATATGGAACAGGTCGTAGCGATTGTCGGGCATTGGTAATGCAAGGAGACCTTGGTAGATAGGGTAGCTATTGTTATAAGCATAACAATATACATCATGAGTTAGCCCTTCGTTTAGATAATCGCCATTTTCCATTAATTGATAAGCCTTATTCCGTATTAAACACCCTCCCGTATAAAACTGTAAATTACCTGTGGTATTTGAAATTATTAAGTTTTCAGTTATGAATGCATCAACTACGAATGAGTCTATTCCGATATTGGGAGGAAATTGATTGAAATTAAAAAAATAGGTGTACCATGAAGGTGATGAGAGGGGTGAATAGTTACCTTGTAGCCAATAATAATCATGCTTTTGGGCTATCAGATTCGTAATATTTAAAATATTAATCAATATAAATATATGAAAGTTTTTCATACAAAACAAAAGATGGGTTGTACCCGTACGGATGCAACCCTAAATGAAAAAATATGATTTTATCGATTGATAGCAAACAGCCGGGTACCTATGACGTTTCCAGCATTTTCCAATATAAGTTGGTAAACGCCTGCCGGTAATACACTAATGTTAATATTACCCTCCTGCATGGAAAACTGGGTCTTCAAAACAATCTGCCCCAAATTGTTAAAAACACTGACCTGAACTTCGTCGGATTCGGAAATTTCGATGCCTCCCAGATTGATGAATATCTGTTCATCAGCCGGGTTCGGATAAATTGTCAAGCCGGACTGTTCGAACAGGCTCTGGTTCGTTCTGCCCCGGCGCTCCCCATAGGCGCATTCGGCTTCTGGCAGGAGAATGCCGGTGAAGCCGGCATACAGATAACGTGCATCATCGACAGCCGGGCCCCCTTCAAAAATACATTCGCTGGCAATCACCGATAATTCGGCAAGCGATGCGCTATCAGGTTCCCCACCCTGAATGATATAGCGGAGGAAAAAATCCAGCACCGTTTTTTCATTAGTTTCATAAATATTGGCCGGGTTGATGCTTTCGAGCTGATGGATGAGCGCCGGCGCGCCGGACAATCTGGCTTGATCGATTTCCGAGTCAAGCGCCTCGTTCTGTGCCTGTAGGTTGTCGATCTGGAGCAAAAGGCTCATCCGCTCGTTTGCTGATTCCAGCCATGTCTGGGGAGTGAGTTGCACCGCTGAATCCCTCAATGTCGAGTCGACAAGGCTAAGTTGGGCAAGCAAGCCGGACAAGGATTGTACATTGTAGTCCAGGGCGTTTTTTTGCGCCGCCGTCGGCAGGCATAGGCTGTCGGCCTTGATGGCTATCTGGCTCAGTTGCGCCATCGAACTGGCATTTTTGACTGCCATGAATGCTTGTAGGGATGCCTGGCTATTGGCCAGCTCAGGGTTCAAGTACAATTTTTTCATATTGGTGAGTTGTACGGTCTGGGAGGCCATGGCGGAATTGAAGCCGACGAGGGTGAAACATTCGCCCGCTGGCACGGTGGCTACCGACCAGGAATGCGTGCCGTTACTGCATTCCGACGTGAGGCTTAAAAACAAAACCCCACAATCGCGGGTGACCTGGCCAGAAAACGCGGCGCTGCAACAAGTCATATTACAACCGGTCAAAGTGAATGTTTGGGTACAGGTATAGGTACCGGAAAACCCTGTGTAACTGGCGGTTACGCTATACGTACCATTACTCAGGTAAACGTGCGTTACGGGGTCGCCTGATCCGGTCGTGCCGTCGCCAAAATCCAAGTAGAGGGGGGAGGGAATGGGAGGAGTTGTATCAGTAGAATAAAAGGTGACGGTGCATCCGTTTATCGTGTAGGCAAACGGCAGTTTGTCGCACTGTGCAGACAGCCGTTGGGAGAAAAAGAAAAGCGCTGTCATTGCCGGTAAAATTTTTAATAAAACGGAAAGGGTGCTACCGAACAATAAACGGCGAGAGTTGGGGGGGCAGTGAATAATTTCATCATGAAGCGTTTTTTGAAATAGTGAATAGATAGAACAAGTATACGCCCCCGGCAGAGGCTTTGCAAGACAAGTTTTTGTAAAAATCAGGCTTATGGCGGGATGGCTGGAAACAAAAAAAGCCGCGAAGCAACCCTTGCTTCGCGGCTTTTTTATTCCAATAACCGAACGGCGGCTTACGGCATTACCGTTTTGCCTTTTTTCGGCTTGCCCATGCCGGCTTCGCGCCAGCTGGCTTTTTTGTTGGGTTTGGCCTTGGTTTTTTCGGCCAGGGCCACGGCTTGCGGGGCGCTTACGATACCGCCGCTGACGCAGAGTTCGGAGAACTTGATCTTCTCGGTGGTGCCGGGCTTGTACACTTCGCCGTCTTGTGCGACCACGGCTTGTTCCATGATGGCTTTCACCTGTTTGGCCGACAGATCGGGGTAGTAGGAGCGCAGGATGGCAGCGACGCCGGCAGCGGCGGGCGAGGCCATCGAGGTGCCCTGGAAGGAGGCGTATTTGTTGTCGGGTACGGTGGAGTAGATGGCGACGCCGGGCGAGAACAGGTCGACGTTTTTCTTGCCGTAGTTGGAGAAGCCTGCCACGCGGCGGTCGCCGGACTTCCAGCTGAGGGCGCCGATTTCGAGCCAGTTCGGGGCGGTTTTTTTGCCCTTGCCTTTTTTGTCGATGGCGTCGTTGGGGAAGGTGGGGTCGGTGTCGTTGTTTTCACCGTCGTTGCCGGCGGCGTGTACGAGCAGTACGTCGTGGTCGGCGGCGTATTTCACGGCTTCATTGACGTAGGGCTTGTCGGGGCTGTATCCTTTGCCAAACGACATATTGATGATGCTGGCGCCGTTGTCGACCGCGTAGCGGATGGCATTGGCCACGTCTTTATCGCGTTCGTCGCCGTCGGGTACGCAACGCACGCTCATGATGCGCACGTTGTCGGCCACGCCGTTGATGCCGACGCCGTTGTTGCGGGTGGCGGCGATGATACCGGCGACGTGGGTGCCGTGGCTGGCGTCGGGGCCGCGGTAGTCGTTGTTGCCGTAGAAGCGGTTGCTGAGGTCGTTGGGGTCGTCGCCCACGATGGTGCGCGGGTTGTAGTCGGGGTTGTAGTTGTAGTCGAGCTGGCTGGTGAAGAACTCGGTGGCTTCCTTGCGCTGCTCTTCGAGGTTGGCCGGCGTGACGTCCTGAGCGAGCATTTTGCCCGACAGTTCGACGGCGGCTTTCAGTTCGGCGTTGTCGCCGGTTTTGATGCCATCGAGGTCTTCCTTGGTGAAGTCCGTTTTACCCAGGTGTTTTTGCACCATGGCGAAGGCGTTGGCGATTTCCTGCATACGGCCGTCGATCTTTTCTTTCTGATTGACGTAGGTATTGCGGGAGGTCTCGAATTCTTCCTTGATTTTGAGCCAGTAATCGTACTCTTTTTTGGCTTCGCCGGAGAGGTTCTGGCCGTTGGAGCCGGCGTAGAGTTTGCTCAGGCGGGCGTATTCGCGGGTGAGTTCGAGGGTTTCGTGGTGGACGTTTTTGCCGTCTTTGCCACCCAGGAAGTTCCAGCCGTGGATATCGTCGATGTAGCCGTTGCCATCGTCGTCTTTGCCGTTGTTGGGAATTTCACCCGGGTTGGTCCACATCACGTCTTTGAGGTCTTCGTGCATGTAATCGACGCCCGAGTCGAGTACGGCGACGATGACGGTCTGACCTTTTTTGCCCTTGGCTTTGAGGTTCTGGAGGGCGGTTTCAGCGCCGGTACCGTTGACGCCGTCTTTGGCCGGATCGAGCAGGAACCAGTTTTCCGGCGCTTTGCTTTGGGCGCCGAGGAAGAGGGCCGGCAGGCAGAGGAGTGCCGCGACCGCGATTTGTTTAAAATTCATGTTGGGAAAAAATTTTGATTGGCAATTGAATTCTACACGCTGTCTGTTGCAGCAAAAAGTGCATTTGAGACGACAAAACAGCTGTTTTGTTTTATAAAACGGCGCAAAAGTAGACGAATGGAGGGAAATAAACCCTGTAAGGGTTGATAATTAAACCCTGTAAGGGGTTGCAAACCCTTATAGGGTTGGGGGTGGGGTTTGAACCCTATAAGGGTTTGCAACCCTTATAGGGTTGGGGTTGAAGTTAAAACTGGCGGTATTACAACGTACCGCGCAAGGCCTGTTCGCGTTCGATGGCTTCAAACAAGGCTTTGAAATTACCTTTGCCGAACGACTTGGCGCCGCGCCGCTGGATGATTTCGTAGAACACCGTGGGGCGATCCTGTACCGGTTTGGTGAAAATTTGCAGGAGGTAGCCGTCCTCGTCGCGGTCGATGAGGATGTTGAGTTTTTTCAACTCTTCGAGGTTTTCCTCGATATGGCCCACCCGTTCCGGCACGTCTTCGTAGTAGGTTTCGGGTACGTAAAGGAAATCGACGCCGTTGGCGCGCATACGGCCCACGGTATCGATGATGTTGTCGGTGGCCACGGCGATGTGCTGCACGCCGGCGCCCCGGTAAAATTCGATGTATTCCTCGATCTGGCTCTTTTTCAGGCCTTTGGCGGGTTCGTTGATCGGGAATTTGATGTAGCCGTTGCCGTTGGACACCACTTTCGACATCAGGGCGGTGTATTCGGTGCTGATGTCTTTGTCGTCGAAAGTGATGAGCAGTTTGAAGCCCATGACGTCCTGGTAAAATTTGACCCAGCGGTTCATATCGCCCAGTTCGACGTTGCCGACGCAGTGATCGACGTATTTGAGCCCCACCGGCTGCACGGGAAATACGCTTTTGCGGGCTTCAAAACCCGGCAGGAAGGGGCCGTTGTAGGCCGAGCGCTCGACGAGGGTGTGGATCGTATCGCCGTAGGTTTTGATGGCGGCGAGGGTAACTTCGCCGTGTTCGTCGCGCAGGGTTTTGGGAGCAAAGGCCGATTCTGCGCCGCGTTCGAGGGCGGTCAGGTAGGCTTTTTCGGCATCGTCGACCCACAGCGCCAGCACTTTGACGCCGTCGCCGTGCTGCGCCACGTGGCGGGCCACTTCGTGGTCGGGCGTGAGGGCGGAGGTGAGTACGATGCGGATCTTGTCTTGCTGGAGCACGTAGCTCACGCGGTCGCGCACGCCGGTTTCCGGGCCGGCATAGGCAACCCATTCGAAGCCCATGGCCGCCTGGTAGTACAGGGCACTTTGTTTGGCATTGCCCACGTAGAATTCGAGGTGGTCGGTGCCGTTGATGGGAAAGGAGTCGGTCGGGGCAGCAGTGGGTTTGGATTCAGTCAGGACTTGCATATTGACGATTGGTTCGATTGATTCGATTGTTTCGATTAGGTCGATTGGAAGAGAATGAAACTGATCGCAAAATTAATCTAATTCGAGAATCGCTCATTGTTCGAAAGGGCTTGTAGCGCGATGCGCAAGACAATCTTGTTTGTTCTTGGTATTCGAGCAAAAGGAACAAGAGTCCAACCACAAAGCAATTTTCGTCAATAATGAACTCACAATCCCGGTTGGCCGCTCCAATCGACCTAATCGAACCAATCGAATTAATCGTATTAATCGAATCAATCAATACGTGGCTTTCAGCGTCAGGCTCAATTGCGCTTCCGTGTTGTCGACGGTGGTATTGCGCAGCCAGAGCACGACGTCGAGGCTGAAACGGTCGGCCGAGACGAAACGTTTGGCGTCGGCGAGAGAGGGGATGAGGGGCAGGCGGTTGCCGGGATCGAGCGGTACGGGTTGTCGGTACGCGATTTCGACGTAATCGGTCGGGTCGCTTTCGTGGTAAATGCGCACGGAAACCTGGTCGACAAAGGAAAAATCGGCGTCGCCGAATACCCCGTTCAGTTCGGCCTGGGCGGTCAGGACGCCGGTGATGTCGGCATCGGTTTTGCCTTGTTGCTGGAGGGTCGACAAATAGCGGGAGGGAATATTTTTCAGATAAAAATGGTGGACGTCGAAGCCCCCAATCCCCGCCGGAATGACCAGTTGCTGGTTGTAATTCAGGTCGAAACCAGGACCCAGACCCTCGTCTTTTTTGCAACCGGCAAAGCTGAGCAAAAGAAGGAGGGCGAACCCGGCAAGGCGAATATTTTTCATGGCAAGAGCATGTTTGAACGACATTGACGCGAAAAACGGCTTCCGGGATGGATGACGTGCCGTATTTTTTACAAATCAAAAGCCGCGTGCATCCGCCGGCGGAACTGCACCACCTCGTAAAACCGCGACAAATCGTGCCGCCAGCCCGGCTGGCGCCCGGGGTCGAACTGGTAGCGCAGGGCTTCTGCGTCGGCTGGCCGGCAATGATAGGCTGCCACCAGCAACAGTGCCCGGTGGTGTTCTTGTGGGTAGGTAAAATCGGGCAGCCGGGCTGAGAATGCTTCCAGCAGGGCATACGACCAGGGGCGGGTAAATTCGAGCAGCGCCCTGACTTCGGGCGCGGCAGCTTGCACGAGGGAATTCCGGTGACCCAGCAGGCGCACAAGCAAATCGTCGCGCCCCGCATCGGGCAGGCTTTGCAACAGCATCAGCAGCGCTTCGCCGCTCCACAAGGACGATTCGGCTGTTCGGGCCCTGAATCGCAACAGTGCAGACTGCCATTCGGTGCCGCCATAACGCACAGCGCCGTATACCAGATTGCGGAACAAAGGCTGCATGGCCTTTTCTAATTCCATTTTTTGCAGCATTTGTTCCGGTGAGGAGGGGAGGATATCCGCCGGCGGCAAGCTGCTGAGCAGGAATGCCGCGGCGGACATGCGCCAGTTTTTGACCTCGTTTTCGGGCAACAGCGCGACCAGCGTACCCACCGGCGCCTCATCGATTTCCGGCAGGTGTTTTTTTAAAAAAGTTTCCGGCGCTTCGGCATCGAATATTCCGGCCAGCCGTTCGCGGAAAAAAGCGGTCCACACCGATCGTTGTCGGCTCTCGGGTATTTGCAGCAACAATTCCAGTGCGGCGAGGCGCGGCTCGCGCCGTTTGTCGTTGAGCAGGATTTTTTCCAAAAAATCTTCATCCAGCGGGCCAAGCCGCGTTTGCAAGGCCTGCAACAGCCGCACTTTGTGTTCGGGTTTTTCCCCTTTCCAGCTTTTTTCCAGCAATGCGAGCGCCAGTATCGGGTTGCGGGTACGGGTGTCGAGCAGCCAGCGCAGTCGGTCGGCAAACCGGCCGTTCAACCATATCTGTTCGGGTTGCTCATACAACGATAGCCAGTGTGGATTCTGAGCGGCGAGCCATTCGCCCAGCGGGGATAACAGCGCTTTGATTTTGGCAAAAAAAGCCGAATCCTGCACACTGCGATCGAGCAACAAAGGCAAATACTCCGGCGGCAACCGAAAGTTGCGGTGCCGGAGCAACGCCAGCAACTCATCGAGGGCCGGACCGTGGTCGCCCGTCAGGATTCGCTCAAAAAAATTTCCGGTTACAGTCGGTGCTGGGGCGTTTTCGGGTATTGGCGCGGGTTCAACAGCGGGCAAGGGCGTCAAGAGGGCGCCTGCTTTGTGTTGTACGGCGGCCATGGCCAGCAGATCGAGTACGAGACGTGCGGGCTCGACTCCTGTGGGCAGACCCCAGCTGCGGGCCCGTGCCAACAACTCGGCGGGCAGCGGCGCACGCGCCGTGCCCAACAAGGCCGTTCGGACCAACAGATTCCGTTCGCGGGTATTCACCGGGCAAAAGTCGCTCCTTTTTACCGGCCGGCAAAGGCTTAGAAATGGATCATATAGCCGCCCTCTACCCGTTTGATCGGATAAGTACCCGCCGGCAAGATGGTTTGTTGCAAGCCTGCAAGTGCGTGGAGAATATTTTCCGGCAATACATAGGCGACCGGCAGGGGAAACAACCAATGGCTGAAAAACGCTCGGGCAGTACAAGGCAGCATGCCTTCGTGAGGGAAGAAAATGTTCAGGCAGCCGTTTTCACCGACACTCAGCTCGCCGATAACCAAGGGGCAGCGGCGATGCGAAGGGCGGGCGGAATTGACGTTGGGCTGGATGCGACAGATACCGATATTGACACAATCCCCGTCGCGGTTTCGGGTGCCGAACTCTATGTCGGCGAGAATGGTAGAAGAGGTAAAAGGGATTTGGGCGTGGCGGGTAACCACATCGGATTCGAGATGCGCAATCATAGTGTTGTGTAGTGTTAGCGATAAGAAATCAGCGCTTGTCCGGGCGAACACAGACAAACGAAGGGTATTAAACGCGGCATTCACCGCTGAAAAAATCGAGACGAAAAAGCGTGGGAAGATTACTCGCAGCGCGGGAGAGAGGGGAAGTGAGACGCTGCTGGGCTTGCCGTAAAAGATTAAACGATTGTTCAGAAATCATGCCTGGCGACAAGAAAGGGGTGAGACGGCAACCAGTCATTTACTGTGCTGCAAATAAAGGGCCAGCTTTGGAGAGGGGGCAAACAGATGTCACAGAAAAGCGGAATCGGGAACTTTCCTCCCTGTTTCCGGATTTTTTAAAAACTCTGCCGCGGCAGCGTACTTTTGCGCGCTTTTGTTTTTGAGGGTTTGAGGATGCGAGGATGCGAGGATGCGAGGATTTGAAAAAAGGGTTGTTCCTGCTCTCGAATCGGGTTTTGAGGTTTAGGTTTTGGGTTTTGGGTTTTGGAGAAAAGGGTCGTTCCTGCTCCCAGAATCCATTAAATTTTCAGGAGACATACCGCAATCTGTTGATTTTCAATCCATCGCTTGTCATTCATCATTCATTATTCATCATTCCAGTTTATGTCTGGTAAAAAACGATATCTCGTCACGGCTGCCTTGCCGTATGCCAACGGTCCTCTTCATATCGGCCACCTGGCCGGCGCATATTTGCCGGCTGATATTTACGTGCGTTATCTCCGCCTGATGAGCAAAGACGTGGTGTTTGTATGTGGTTCCGACGAGCATGGGGCTGCCATCACGGTGCGGGCCCGCAAAGAAGGTGTTACGCCCCGTGAGATTGTGGATAAATATCATGCACTTATCCGCGATACGTTTGAAAAAATCGGCATTGCTTTCGATATCTATCACCGTACCAGCGAGCAATTGCATCACGAGACTTCGCAGGATTTTTTTCGTAAATTGCTCGAAAACAACCAGTTTTCGGAAGAAGTCACGGAACAGTATTACGACGAAGTGGCCGGCCAGTTTCTCGCCGACCGCTACATCATTGGCACCTGCCCCGTTTGCGCCAACCCCGATGCGTATGGGGATCAGTGCGAAAAATGCGGCTCCTCGCTCAGTCCGACCGATCTGATCAGCCCACGCTCCACGCTCAGTGGCTCCGCCCCCGTAAAACGCCCCACCAAACACTGGTTTCTCCGCCTCGACCGCCACGAAAACTGGCTGCGGGAGTGGATCAATACGGGTGTGGCCGACGGGCATCAGTTGCACAATCCGGCCGACTGGAAAAACCACGTGCTCGGCCAGTGCAACAGTTGGCTCGACCAGGGACTGCACCCCCGCGCCATGACCCGCGACCTCGACTGGGGCGTCGATGTACCCCAGGAAATACCCGATTCCGCCGGTAAAAAACTCTACGTCTGGCTCGATGCGCCCATCGGCTACATCTCCGCGACCAAACAATGGGCTATCGACCAGGGTAAAAAGTGGGAGCCCTACTGGAAAGCCGACGATACCGCGCTGATTCATTTTATCGGTAAAGACAATATCGTGTTCCATTGCCTGATCTTCCCGGCCATCCTGAAAGCGCACGGCGAGTTCATCCTGCCGGTCAATGTGCCGGCCAACCAGTTCGTCAACCTCGAAGGCCGGAAGATTTCCACTTCGAAAAACTGGGCGGTGTGGGTGCATGAATACGTTGCCGACTTCCCTGGCCAGGAAGACGCGCTGCGTTACAACATGATCAAAAAAATGCCCGAGCAGGGCGATTCGGAGTTTACCTGGAAAGGATTTCAGGAAACGACCAACAACGAACTGGTGAACAACCTCGCCAACTTCGTCAACCGCGTGCTCGTGCTTACCAACAACTACTACGGCGGCTTTGTGCCGGCCGTGGATGCCAACCACGAATTCAAAAGCGGCTGGGACATTGACAAAACGGGTGTTTACGACGAGGAACTGCACATTTTGCACGAAAAGCTGGAAGCGCTGGGCAGCGAGATCGAACGGTTCAATTTCCGGGAGGCGCTGCGCATTTTAATGGAGATTTCGGCCGCCGGCAATGCCCTGCTCCAGTTCAACGAACCCTGGAAAATGGTCAAGGTCGATCCGGAGCAGGTCAAGGTGGTGATCAACCTGGGTCTCCAGTTCGTGGCCGCGCTTTCGGTCGCCTGCCAGCCGTTTATGCCCTTTACGTCCAAGCGCCTGCGCGGACTCATCAACCTCAACGCGCTCGACGAGACGCGCGGCGAGCTGCTGTTCATCCTCAACGACCTGGCCGAGGGCAACCCCGTTTTGCCCACCGGACATGCTATCGGCGCGGCCGAACACTTGTTCTCCCGCATCCCCGACGAGGTGATTGCCGCCCAGATCGCCAAACTCGAAGCCACCGACACGGCTGCTGCAAACACAACAACCACTACCACACCTGCTGCCACCATGTACGCTCCGCTTGCCCCCACCATTACTTACGACGATTTTGCCAAACTCGACATCCGCACCGGTACCATCCTGACGGCGGAAAAGATGGAAAAATCCAAAAAACTGCTCCGCCTCAGCGTCGATCTGGGTTTCGAAACCCGCACGATCCTGTCGGGTATCGCCGAACATTTCACGCCCGAGGAGGTAGTGGGCCGCCAGGTCGTGGTATTGGCCAACCTCGCCCCCCGCGTCATGATGGGCGTGGAATCGCAGGGCATGATCCTGATGGCCGAAAACGCAGAAGGGAAACTGAGCTTT
>JADZFP010000222.1 GCA_020849825.1 Saprospiraceae bacterium | reverse complement strand
ATCGTGCTGGGCGATATTTCGTTTTCCTGCCTGAACATGATGACCAATGGCGGCACCCCCGAAGTGGCCTGGATGAACGCGCAGGACGACACTTTCCCCTCGTACGATACCCCCGCCGACCTCTTCATCTTTCCGGCGGCTTTTTACCTCGACCTGAACAACGACGGCAAAAAAGACATGGTGGCAGCGCCCAACAACAAGTTTTCCAACGAAGACCGGCAGGGCGTGTGGTATTATCAGAACACGGCGCCGGACGGACACCATTTTACCCTGGAAACCAAACGGCTGTTCGTGGGCGAAATGATCGACCTGGGCTCGGCCACCCATCCGGCGCTGGTGGATGTGGACGCCGACGGGCTGCTCGACCTGGTGGTGGGCAATTACGGCTACTACACCCCCGGCAACGCACATAATGCCAGCCTGTACCTGTTCCGGAATACCGGAACCGCTACCGAACCGCAATTCACGCTCGAAGATGCCGACTGGCTGGGGCTTTCCGCATTCACCCCGAATGATTTTGATTTTTACCCCGCTTTCGGCGACCTCGACCACGACGGCGATACCGACATGCTCGTGGGCAGCAACTTCGGCGCCGTGTATTATTTCCGCAACACCGCCGGCCCCGGCAAACCGATGCAGTTGCAGCGCGACTTCAGCGTCATGTGGGCCACCCTCGATGTCAGTTCTTACTCCACCCCCGCCATCGTAGACCTCGACAACGACGGCCTGATGGACATCGTGATGGGCGAGCGCAGCGGCAACCTGAATTTTCTCCGCAACGTGGGCGCCCCCGACAATCCCATTTTCAATCCAACGCCAACTTTTGCCAAACTCGGCGCCGTGGATACCCGCGCCCCGCTTTTCGACGTGGGCTTTAGCGCGCCCGTTTTTATTGCCCAGCCCAATGGCGCCCTGTTGCTCGTGACCGGCGCCCAGGACGGCCACCTCGAAGCTTATACCGACCTTGCCGCTACCGAATCGCCGTTTACCGTCGTGTCCGAACGCTGGGGAAACGTGGACGACGGCAACCGCAGCTCGCCTACTTTCGGCGACCTCGACGGCGACGGCATACTCGAAATGATCACCGGGAACCTGCGCGGCGGCCTGAGCCTCTACAAAACGCAGCTGGTGGATTGTACTACCAGCACCAACGCCGCGGCGGCGTCCCAACTTCCCCGCCCCCGGCTCAGTCCTAATCCCGCCCGCCAGTGGGTGCGGGTGGAATGGCCCTCCGGTTTGCCCGTACAGTGGCAAGCCTTTGATCTGTTGGGACGGCCAATTGCCCGGGGCGAAGCCGGCGGAGGGCCGTTTACGATTCCGGTAAACAACTGGGAACCAGGCGCTTATTATATGGAGTTCCGCGGCGGCAATCAATTGCTTGGACGCGGAATGTTTACGGTTGCGCGATAGCGCATTTCAGGATCGTATGGTAACTATCGCCGATCAGCGGAAAAATCTCCGTTACCTGCAAACCGGCCGCCTCCACCAGGCGTGTCATGGCGCCGGTCGTGTACATTTTGCTGTTGCCGTTGGCCATGATGGTGAAATACAGCGAGGTGCCGGTCAGGCAATAATTGGCCGCTTCAAATTTCTGGTTGTCGATAAACGGTTCGAGGATGTACACGAAGGTTTTATGCGATGCGGCCCGGCGTACGTTTTTCAAAATACAAACAATTTCCGTTTCCGAAAAACAGTCGAGGAACTGGCTCATCCAGATCGCATCGGCGCCCGCGGGTATTTGCTGTGACGCGTCCAGCAGATCGATTGCATTAAATCCTATTCGATGCTGCACCCCCAGGGATTCGGCGTTGCTTTTGGCCACGGCCAGCTGGCCCGGCAGATCAAAAATTTCCACCCGCACCCCCGGGTTGTAGCGGCAGCAGGCAAAGGCCCATTTGCCCGTGTTGCCGCCGATGTCGAAAATAAGGGCGGGGTTTTCTTTAAAAACAATATCGAGCGCCGCGGGGAAAGCATCGTCGGAATAAAAGTGGTCGAAATCGAACCAGGATTTTTTCACCTGTTCGGGCAGCTGTGCCAGCCCTTCGTAAATGGTTTTCCACTGGCCGAGCGTCTTCAGGCCTTCCGGTTTGCCTGAACGGATGCTTTCCGTCAAAAATTTTGCGCCGTCGTAACACACGTCATTCACGAAATCCATGTTCACCTCTGTCATGTGGTCGAGATGCAGGATATATCCGACCTTGGTGAGCTGCACCGTTTGTTCGTCGAGGTATTCCACCACCCCGGCGCTGGCAGCGGCTTCCAGCAACACCTGCGCGCCATAGATACTGATACCTGTTGTTTCAGCGATTTCTCCAAGCGGGATGCCCCGGTTGTTTCGCGCCATTAATTTCAACACCCCCAATTTTTTCAGGGCGAGCATCGCCTGGAAAAACAGGGGCGCAAAAGCAATTTTCTGCGCTTCGTATTTGGCTTCGATGATGGACATTTCTTTTTTCATGCATTACCTTTATGGTGAAATGGAAGTCAAGCCGCGAAGGTATAAAAAACGCCCAACTGCAATAAAATCCCGCTCTGAAAGCAAAACTTCTTACCTGAAACCCGGATTCAACGATGGAACAACCTACCTATTACGACCTCGTTTACGCCGTTGCCAGACAGGTGCCCAAAGGCCGCGTCACCACCTATGGCGCTATCGCAGATTTCCTGGCGCTGGGCGCTTCGCGAATGGTCGGCTGGGCGCTGAACAACTGCGTGCCCGGCGATGGCGTGCCCGCGCACCGCGTGGTGAACCGCAAAGGAGAACTTTCGGGAAGACATCACTTCGCCACCCCTACCCTGATGCAGGAATTGCTCGAAGCGGAAGGAGTGCAGGTCGAAAACGACCGGGTGGTCGATTTTAAAAATCTGTTCTGGCGCCCTTCGGAGGGGTTGGGAGACGAGTGGGAAGCTTTTTAAGAGAGTGGGCTGTGGGCAATGATGCAAATAGCGGGTTGCCGCGGGATGCCTTCCCCCTTAACCCCTCCCGATTACCTCCCTTCCGCCGCGTTTTTCCAGGCGCTGCGCTTCCTGAAGTATTTCCGGCTTACGACCAATAGTCCGAACGACTCGCCGTCTTCTTTCGTGGTTTTGGCGTGATGGGCGCCATGCGCGCGCAGAATAGCCCGGGAGTATTCGCTGTCCAGGTGCCGGAACCAGTTGAAGCGCCGGTGTATGTACACGTCGTGGATAAGGAAGTAAGTCAGGCCGTACAGGGAAATGCCGACACCAATAAACAAAACCCAGAAATGAGTGGTCAGACCGCCGATCATATAACAGATCATGCTGGGAATGGCAAACACCAGGAAAAAGCGATCGTTTTTTTCAAAAAAGCCCTCTTTTTCATGGCGGGGCTTGTGGTGGTCTTCGTGCCAGTTCCACAACCAGCCGTGCATCAGGTATTTATGCGTAAACCAGGCCATAAATTCCATGCCGGCGTAGGCAGCCAGCGTAATAAGCGTGTAGATCAACCAGTTCATAAATATAGAAGTGATGGTACGATAAACAGCGTAAAAGCGTATATGGTTTAACGGGTTGAACGGGTTTAACGGGTTGAACCCGCTCAACCCGTTAAACCCGTTAAACCCGCTCAACCTCCTACGATGGTATTCCAGCCGTACGTGTCCGCGCGACGGCCATCGCGCAATTCCTGGAGCATTTGCCTTACGCGCACGGAGCAGCTGGCTGGCGTTAAAGGAGGCAAATGCAGGTCTTCATCTTTTACGCGGATCAGTTCGAAGGGGGCGGTGACGGCGGCGGTGCCGATGCCGAAACCCTCCTGCAGCGCGCCGCGGCGGTGCGCCGCCACCAGTTCTGTTGCACTGATGGGGCGCTGTTCCACCGGGTAGCCCAATTCTGTAGCCAGGGTTATAATGCTGTCGCGGGTGATGCCTTCGAGGATGGTATCGGAAAGGGGCGGCGTCACTACTTTGCCATCGATGACAAACATGACGTTCATCGTGCCCGATTCTTCAATGTTAAGTTCGGCGGAACCGTCGGTCCAGAGTACCTGGTCGTAGCCTTCGGCGCGGGCCAGTTGGGTGGGATACATGGCGCCGCCGTAGTTGCCGGCGCATTTGGCGTAGCCGGTACCGCCGGGAGCAGCCCGGATAAACCGTTCCTCCACCTTTACTTTTATGGGTCTGGGATAATATTCCGGCACCGGGCCGGTGAACACGATGAAGCGGTAAGTCTCCGACACTTTTACGCCGAATTTGGCTTCTGAAGCGTACACCAAAGGCCGGATGTAAAGGGCCGATCCGGGGGTGGAAGGCGCCCAGGCGGCGTCGAGATCAACCAGCGTACGGATACTTTCATCGAACAGTTCTGCCGGCATAGGCGGCATGGCCATACGTTCCAGCGATCGGTTGATGCGTTCGATATGTTTGGGAATGCGGAAGATCGACACGCGCCCGTCGGTCATCCGGAATGCCTTCATGCCTTCCCAAACGATCTGACCGTAATGCAGGGCCAGGGTGTGAGGCGGCATTTCGAGGTTGGCGAAAGGTACGATACGCGGCGATTGCCAGGCGCCGTCGCGGTAGTCGGCCAGGAGCATGTGGTCGGACACCACCTCGCCGAAAGTCAGTTTGTTCAGGTCCACGTCCGGCAGGCGGCTCCGGGTTGTTTTTTGAATGTCAATGGTGTTTAACAGTCGTTCCATTTTGATATCTGCGCGTTGATAGACGCCTTGTTCGAGCGGTATTTCCCGGAAACCCATTTTGCGGTACAATTGCACCGCGGGGCCCGAAGTACGGGTATTGGAGTATAAAATAACACGGTTCGCCCCCAGCCGGCGGGCCTCTTCCAGAGCGGCCCGCATCAGCATTTTGCCGATGCCGCGGCCTCGCCAGGGCATGTCTACCGCCATTTTGGTCAGTTCATAGCTGCGTTCGCCGCCATGCGGCCGCAGCGCCACCACGCCCACCACCGTGCCTCTTTCCTCGGCGGCCAGTATGCTGCCTCCGCCAGCTAAGATATGCTTTTCCGGATCACTGAGCACGGCAATATCGAGCGGCTCCAAAGGATAGTCGGCCTCGATCCAGGCGCGGTTGAGGCGGTAAAAGGCTTCGCGAAAGTCGGGATTCCAGGTGGAGATTTGAATGTCGTGGTGCATGGTGGGTTAGGTAGTGTTGATTTGTTGATTTGTTGATTTGTTGATTTGTTGATTTGAAATCGGGTGCAAAGGTTTTAGTTTTGTGGCTGGATAAAACAGATTCAGTTTTTTAATTTTCAAGCATAACAGATGGATCGGACAGGGGAAGATTTTTTATACAGTCAGGTCGCTGATCGTTTGGAAACGATGGTGACAAAAGGGGTTTGGAAAACGGGCGACAAGTTACCGTCCGTGCGGGCGCTCAGCGAAGAGCAGGGTATTAGTCTGAGCACGGCGTTCAAGGCTTATGCTGCGCTGGAGAGCAAGGGCCTGATCGAGGCGCGCCCGAAATCGGGTTATTACGTGCGTTTTGGCATTCGCCGGCCAACGGAACCGCCCCGGGCGCCCCGCTACGCCGCGCCGCCTTCGGCGCTTTCGGTCGACGAGATGCTGGCCGCGGTGTACGCCAATATGTCGGAAGCCGGGATCGTGCAACTGTCCATCGCGGCGCCCGCGGCGGAGTTGCTGCCGGCGGCCAAACTGAACAAATGCTTGCTGGAGGCATTGCGCGCCAGCCCGACCAGCTGCCTGCATTACGAAAACATCCAGGGCAATGAGCGCCTGCGGCAACAGCTGGCCCGCCTGTCGTTCAACTGGGGCGGCAACAGCGCGGCCTCCGAGGTCGTGGTGACGCACGGCTGCATGGAGGCCCTGGTTTTTTGCCTGAAATCGGCCACAAAACCCGGCGATACGGTGGCCATCGAGCGGCCTACTTATTTCGGTATTTTTAATTTGCTGACAAGCCTGGGGCTGCGCGCCCTGGAGTTGCCGACAGACCCGGTCACCGGCCCCGATCTCGATTTTTTGGAAAAAGCAGTCGCTAAAAATCAGATCGACGCGGCATTGCTGGTGCCCAATTTCAACAATCCCACGGGCAGCCTCATGCCCGACGCCCACAAACAGGCCCTGGTAGCCATGCTGGCCGAGCGGGAAATCCCCCTGGTGGAAGACGACATTTACGGCGAAATGTATTTCGGCAAAACACGGCCCCGCACCTGCAAAAGTTACGACCGGGAGGGTCTGGTGTTGTATTGCTCTTCCCTGTCCAAATCGCTGGCGCCGGGCTACCGGATCGGCTGGTGCCAGCCGGGTCGTTTTGTAAAGCAGGTGTTGCAGTACAAACTGACACACTGTATTTCCACGACTACGCCGACACAGGCCGCCATTGCCAATTTTTGCGAAACCGGACGGCTCGACCTGCATTTCCGGCACCTGCGCAAGGCGCTGCACACCCAATGCCTGCGGTACTGGCAGGCGATCGCCGGTTTTTTCCCGCCCGAAACACGGGTGTCGCAACCGCGGGGCGGCTACGTGCTTTGGCTGGAGCTGCCGGAAAGCATCGACGCTTTTCACCTGTACCACCGGGCCAGACAACACCAGATCAATATT
>JADZFP010000221.1 GCA_020849825.1 Saprospiraceae bacterium | reverse complement strand
TTTCGGCGCCCGTTGCGCTTTGTACAACCGTTTGATTTGCGCGTCTTATTTTTGATCCCGTAACACAAACAGTATTGAATATGAAAACCGGTTTTGCTCTCCTGCTCTCCGCCCTCCTCTGGCTCTCCTGCCAGGCGCCGCAAACGGAAAAATCGCCCGCCAGCCCGGGCTTGAGCGACTATTTTGCCAACACCGAAACCGGCGTGCAGGACGGCAACGTCCGCATGATCCCGATCCAGACGCCCCGGGGCCAGTACAAGGTCTGGACCAAACGATTCGGCAACAACCCGCGCATCAAAGTGCTGCTGCTGCACGGCGGACCCGCCTGCACCCACGAATATTTCGAGTGTTTTGAAAATTTCCTGCCCGCCGAAGGCATCGAATTCATCTACTACGACCAGCTCGGCTCCGCCTATTCGGACCAGCCCGACGACACCAGCCTCTGGCAATTGCCCCGTTTCGTAGAAGAACTGGAGCAGGTGCGCCAGGCGCTGGGCCTCAACACGGACAACTGCTACCTGCTCGGCCATTCCTGGGGCGGCATACTCGCCATGGAGTACGCCATGAAATACCAGAATAATATCAAGGGGCTGATTATCAGCAACATGATGTCGAGTTGCCCGGCTTACGGCCGTTATGCCGACGAGGTGCTGGCCAAACAGTTGCCCCCGGCAGTGCTCGATACGATCCGCCGGATTGAGGCGCGGGGCGATTTCAGCAACCCGAAATACATGGAACTGCTCGTGCCGCATTTTTACACCCAACACATTCTGCGCATGCCTGCCGAAGAATGGCCGGAGCCCGTCAACCGTATGTTCGCCCACCTCAACCAGCAGGTGTACGTGACCATGCAGGGCCCCAGCGAGTTCGGCATCGGGGGCAACCTGGCGCAATGGGACCGTTCGGCCGATCTCCACAACATCAAAATTCCCACATTGGTCATCGGCGCTACCCACGACACCATGGACCCCAAACACATGGAATGGATGGCCGGGCAAATGCCCAAAGGCGCCTTCCTGCTTTGCCCCAACGGCAGCCACATGGACATGTGGGACGATCAGCAGGTCTATTTTCAGGGTTTGATCAAATTCCTCAAAACGACCGACGCGGCGCGCTGATCGGCCCTATCTTTGCAGCCGTTTTTTCCCAAAAACACGACATTCATGCGTATTCTTTTCCTGCTTTTTCTTTGCCTGACCGGCCGCCTCGCCGCCCAGGATTTTCGCGTGCAAGCCGCCGCTTTCAACAAACCCGTCGATGCCGCCTACTTTACCGACCGCGGGGTCGAAAGCGTGGTCAGCAGCGTGGATAAAAACGGTATTTACCGCTATTTCGTGGGCACTTACTGGACGCGCGAAGAGGCCGAAGCCGTGCGCAGCCAATTGATTACCAAGGGCTTTGCCTACGCCACGGTGATCGATCTCGAAGAACAGCGCGCCCTGTACGGCGCCAAATGCCCCTATTTCCGCGACCAGGACATCTTCGTGGAGCGCGACTCGGTGCGCAATATCTTTTTTGAAACGGGCAAATCGGACGTCGATGCCGAATCCAGGCTCATGCTCGACGACCTGGCGCTGCTGCTCAACCAAAAGCCCGGCGCAACGCTCAACCTCTACGGATTCACCGACAACCTCGGCGATGCCCAGACCAACGTCGCCCTCGCCACCGCCCGCACCCGCGCCGTGCGCGACTACCTGATTGCCAAGGGCGTGCGCGCCGACCGGATGTTTATCCAAATTTTCGGCGAAGCCGAACCGGGCATGGAGCACCGCGATTTTGAGGGCAATGAAATTACCGAAAACCGGAAATGGAACAGACGGGTGAAACTGGTGATCGTGGAGAAAAAAGGGTAAACAGTGCGAAATTTAACTTGACTTTATTGAGATGGAAGTTTACATTTGTCTAATGTAAAGCAAATGTGTATGCTGCTTTGCAGATAACAATATCTTTTCATCCAAAAACGCTCATTTATGCACTTTCATCATTCATTTTGGAGACGTCGGCTCTCTCCCTCTCTCTCTCTCTCGGGCTGTTAGTTATGTTAAATATCCGACTTCTTGCTCAGATTCCGGGAGAAATTCAACTAGGAACGCTTACGTATGATCCGGTTACGGGGTATGCCTCTTTGCCTGTATCATGGGAACTTAATCAGTATATTGGTACCTACCCCAACGTTAATATAGGCCTTTATATCAGCGTCGACGGCTTGTGCCTTGATCAAACCGCGACCAGGAACTCCGTCAATACGGCCAGTTTTTCCAGTACAAACGTCTCGTTTTCAGCGTACGATATTTATATCTCAAAAACGAATGTAACCCTGGTTGGCAGTTATAATCCATTGATAACCTTGTATTTTCGGGGAGCGCCGGGCGCTACGGCAAGGGTTGGGGTTTCAACTGATGTGACGAGAATTGTTGTTTCTTCGCCCCCCCCAGTATCCTCATTTATTGCTCCTCCCGATCCGAACCCAACAGAATACCACCACAATAGTGGCTACGACATCAGCGGGCATATTCGCAAGCCTCCGCAGCCCTACCCAGGTACGCCGGCCGAATGTGACGGAGGCAGCGATCTGGGTATTCCCAATGTCCGCCTGGATATTGAGCCGGAGCCTAGTCCTGCCTGTTTTGCCGGAGACCCGGTTATTCGTGAGGATTTTTCAACCGATGGGTATTACGACGAGTTTGACTTCCCTTCGCACTATATTTACAAAATAACGCCGGACAAAGGCAACGGTACGGCCTGTGATTGCGGGATATCAAATAACTCCTCAGGCGATATTAAGTTCGCGCAGGACGTCCTGTTGGGCCAACAGGACTTTGAAACCCTGCAGCAGTTAATGGCCGCCGATTTTAACGGGAATAACACGTTCTCCACTCTTGATGTATCCCTGATGTCAGCCTGCGTTCACGGGCTTGGGGTGCCCAGCGGGTGGAAACCCTGGGTGTTTGTTGCTCAGGAAGACTATAACGTGGCAAACGACCCGCCCTTTGACTTTCAGAATATTCCCGTATTAGCCAATAATATTGTTCTGGATGATCCATTGACCAGCAATGTTACGGATGCAGACTTTTACGGCATCAAACGCGGCGATATTCTGGAACAGGATTGTACAGAGTGCGGTCCTTCCGATAATCTTGCTTCGCCACCAACGGATCGAAATGCCTGGCCGGTCAAAAACATATTTTTTGAAGATCAGGCTTTGGATGCGGGCAAAGAGTACCTGCTTCCTTTGTATTCCGATTCAATGAGCAAGTTATACTTGCTTGACCTGGCATTTTCGTTTGATCCCTCGGTTATTGAAGTGCTTGGATTCGACAAAGGTTTGCTGTCGGATGATTATTTTTGACCGGAGTCACCGAAAAAGAAGCGGCACAGACCTGGCATTTTGGATGGTTTACCATGCGAACGGGCGGTGAACAGGTACCTGAGCAAGGCGTATTGCTTTATCTGCGCGTTAAAGCGAAAAAGGACGTGCCCTCTTTGGCCGGTTTGTTCAACCAGAACAGCAGGGTACGTCTGAACTCCGCCTTTCAGGGCGAAAACGGGCAATATTACCGGCTTGATCTGGGTTTTAAACCAGTACAGAAAAAATTTGAAGCGCATCTAATGGGCGGAAACCCGGTTAGCACTCGTACCTGGTTGGATGTGCATATGCCCGAAACAGGAAAGATAAACTGGGAGTTGATCTCGATAGACGGCAAAGTAATTTCGCTCGGTAATGTGGATGGCCAGTCGGGCTGAAATAATGTTCTTCTTCCAGGCAGAATAACTTCTCCGGGTGTTTTTTTGTTAAAAATTAGTACCAACCATGGTACGTCTACCTTCCGTCTGGTAAACCCGTAAGGTTTTTTCCCTTTTTTCAATTTTATTGATTCAGTAATCGCCTTAGTAACGCTTAAAAAATAACTTCACTGAAATCCGGGAACCGGGTAACCTCAAATCGTGACTTTATTTTTTAAGCGTTACTAATCTATTCAGATGAGGCGATGACTTGTAAGATTATTGATATGAA
>JADZFP010000220.1 GCA_020849825.1 Saprospiraceae bacterium | reverse complement strand
TGGATACTTTTAGCCAATTGTTCGGTAATCCTTAATCGCCTGGAAAACTGGCCAAATTAAATTCCTCAACATGCTCTAAAAGATCGCTTGGCTGCCACCGCTTATTTTACCTAAAACGGCAAATCGTCGAAGGAGGTATTGCTCGTCTGGGGCGGTTCGGAGCTGGGGAAGGGGTCGGCGGGGAAAAACTCTTCGCCACCGGGCTGTGCGGGCGCATCGGCTGCGCCGGCGCGGTCGATGCGCCAGGCGTTGAGCGAGGTGAAATATTTGCCTTGCCATTCGCGGCCGCGCAGGTCGAAAGAGATTTTCAGGCGTTCGCCCTCGCGGTATTGGTCGAGTGCGGCGCATTTGTCCTGTACGACCTGGAATTTTACATACTGCGGATAATTGCCGTCGGGTATTTCCAATACGAATTCGCGCGCCTGGAAGCTGGCTGTTTTTTGTTCGGTGGGAAATACGCGGTGCAATTTGCCTTCAACTTCAAAAGCCATAAATCAGAAGATATAAAGGATAGAAAATAGAATAATTGAATAAGGGTTTATCGGCCTGTTTATTTGCGTTCGAAGAGGCCTTCATAGTGCCCCGGCCGGTTGCTTGAAAACACGTGTTTGTGGCGTTTTGAGCCAATATAACGTTGTTTGGGAGCGTAAAGAAACACTTCCGGCACCTGATCGTGCAGGATTTGTTGTGCCTGGAGGTACAGTTCGGTGCGTTTTTGCTCGTCCGGATTGCTCCGTATTTCTTCGATCAGCCGGTCCATTTCCGGATTAGCGAACGCGCCCCGGTTGTCGCCTGCCGGGCTGAGGCTTTGGGAGTGATAGTTTTGATAAAAATCGTTCCAGCCGGGGTATTGACCGAGGCCGAAAAGGGCCGATTCGAAGCGGCCGGCCTTGGTTTCTTCGGTCAGTTGCTGGATATCCAGGGGGATGATTTTGATGTTTACGCCGCCGGCCCGTGCCGATTGTTCGATACTTTCCGCGAGTTGTTTGGTTACCGGGCTCGCGGTGGTGGCAATGGTTTCGATCGTCAGCGGCGTTCTGCGGCCGTTGATCATTTTATCCACGATGCCGTCGTTGTCGGTGTCGGTCCAGCCGGCTTCGGCGAGCAGTTCCCTGGCCTTTTGTACGTTGTATTGGTAGGGCTGGATGTTTTTGGCGTAATACGGTTTGATCGGGTTGATGGGGCTGACCAGGCGTTCGCCCATACCCTGCTGCACGGTATTGAGCAGGTAATCGTAGTCGACCAGATGGGCAAGGGCCTGACGGACCTTTACATCGGCGAGTTTGGGATTGCGCAGGTTGAACAGCCAACGATTGTACTGGAAGGAGAGCCGGGTTTCGAAGTCGTAATTGGCCGCCAGGAAGGAGTCTTTTTGAAGGGTCAGGAACCGGGTCGGGCTCATGGTAAGCACCACATCGAGGTCGCCGGTGCGGAGCATGTTTTCGAGGATGCCCTCGTCTTTTTGCACTTTGTACACGATTTTGGCGGGGTAAGCGGCCAGCAAGGGGTTGGTTCCCTTGAGTTTGTCGCCCCACCAGTTGGTTTTACGGACCAGTACGGTTTGTTCGTTGCCGATACTTTCGGGGCGGTAGGGGCCGCTGCCGGAGATGCCGGAGGGGTCGGTGGTGTATTTGGCCTGCTGGAATTCTTCGGCAAATTTTTTCAAATTCTCGTTGGTTTCCGCGAGGTTTTTCGCCTTTTCCGGATCGAGCATGTCGGTGAGCGGAATATCGGTCAGACGGTTTTGCGGGTCGTAGTGGTAGGCCGGGAAAATGGGCGTTTGGCACAGGGTTTCGACGGCCAGGATGTAGTATTTGCGGAAATAAACGGTGAATTTTTTCGGGTTGGCCGGATCGACCTCGATGTTCCGGATATCTTCGATGTAGCCGCTGAAATTGTGGAGCGGCAGCAGCGGGTGGAGCTGGATTTTGTAGGTAAATACCAGGTCGTGACCGGTTACGGGCGCGCCGTTGTCCCAGGCTGCTTCGGGTAAAATTTCAAAATCATACGCCAGCGAGCCCTGGTAAGGCCCCTCGGTGATCGTGCGGGCTTTGGGAATGGCTTTACAAATCAAGGGTTTGAGTTCGAACGACTCCGGGTCGAGGGCGCCCAGCGTCTGGAATACCTGATTGGACACGTAACGCGGGTATGCGGAGGTCGTGATGTAGGGGTTGAGCACGTTGGCCGCGGCGTCGATGCGGATGTTGAGGGTGTCGGCGTAGCGGTCGCCCACGTAGCCCGAGGCCTGAGCGGCGTGGCCTACGCAGTTTTTGCAATAGTAAATCAGGAGAGCGGCGGCCAGAACAGCCAGGCCGGTGCGCAAATAGAGCCGTCTTGTTTTCATGTGTGCATCATTTTGAGGGTAAAAGTAAGTGATTGTTGAATGGGTAGCTGGATTTTCACACAAACCGGCTCATCCATTCTTTGCGGGGCAGCATACATTGTTCCTGCCGCCCGAACCAGCGGTAGCGGTTGCGCGCAACCCAGTTGTATACCGCATCGCGGATGGGGCGCGGAATGATTTTGAAGGCATAAAGTACCGGCCAGAATCCGCCGATCCGCCGCACGACCTCCAGGGCTGCATCGGAGCGGGTAAATACGCGGTAGCCGTCGATCAGCACCACCGTATCGAAGTCTTC
>JADZFP010000219.1 GCA_020849825.1 Saprospiraceae bacterium | reverse complement strand
GGATATACCGCAGAGTCAATTTCCGACAGCGTTATTCTGCTCCTTCGGTTGGACGCGCTTCGAGAAATTATCCGCCAGAATCTCTCCTTTTGCCGGGGGTTCAACGGTTTGATATTTACGCGTTTGCAAAAAGCCGAAAACCGGATGCTCAATTACCGTTTCAATCGGACAGAAGAACGGGTTTGTTTTTTCCTGAAAGAAATGGTCGAGCATGACTCGCGGAAGCTCGTCACCGGTGAACGGGAAATAAAATTCTTAATGACGCAGGCTTTCATCGGAGACATGGTTTCTGTCTCCCGGCAACAGGTTACGCTGGTGTTGCGCGACCTGGCAAAACGAAGGATTCTTAAATACAATCGGCGGCGGCTGGTCATTTTTCGACCGGACTTGCTGTAAGTACGCCAACCCTGAAAGAATTTCCACCACATTGATTTTCAATTTTTCACCACTACTTTTTATGAAAATGACACTACGCCTTACCTTATTGATTGCACTGTTATTGTTATGGTGCGCCCCAATCCTAAATGCCCAATGCCAGCCCGATGAGACGGAAGTCCGCCTCATCATCGAGACCGATACTTACGGTTACGAAACCTTTTGGTCGCTCGTGCCTGCCGGTAATGCCTGCAACCAAACACCCATCGCCACAGGCGGCAACGCCAATCAGGTGGGCTGCAACGGCGGGGGCCAACAGGACGCCACCACTGCTTTTGGTTACAACGACAACGCAACCGTCAATGCCGGGCCGTGGTGCCTGAAAACAGATTCCGCATACACGCTTTACCACGTGGACGACTACGGCGACGGCGGCGCGAAGTTTACGATTATGATTGGCGATTATCCCGTTTATCAGTTCAAAAGCGTGGGGAACGGAGGCCAGTACAATTTCACAGTGACGCTGCCGCTTGCCTACAACGCAGCCTTGTCGAGAATCAGCACTTACGGCTTCAACGACCTGAAACCTACTGCCGTGCATGGCCTGATTTTCAACATGGGCGCTTCGGCGATTGATACCATTGACCTGAGTTATTCGGTGAACGGCGGTGCTCCCTTGACCGAAACGCTTACCGGGCTGAACGTCGAGCCGTTCACGTCCGCTCATTTCAGCCTTTCCAATTTGTGGACGCCGGCCGATACCGGGTTTTACACGCTTCAAGTTTGGCTGAGCAACATCAACGGCAATGCCGATCTGAGCACGGCCAATGACACGCTCGGCAAGACGGTATATTTCAGGGCGCCCAAGCCGGTGCTCATTGACCAGTACCTGACGGATTCCGTGATTATCAAAACGATTGGTGTCGCTGCCGACGGCTTAGACAAACCCCGTGACCTGGCTTTTGCGCCGACGCCTGCTCCCAACCTATGGGTGGTGAATAAAAAAACCGAGGCCAGCGGCGGCAGTACAGTCACTTATTTCGACGCAGGGTTGCCGACTCAGGATGCGCAACTGAAAAAAGACCAGAATTCCTGGCATTTCATGTCGCTGCCGACGGGCATTGCATTTAGTTACAACGGCAATTTTGCCACTTCTCCCGGTGTGTACGACGCTAACCATCAAAACGGCGCATCGCATTTCACCGGCCCGGCACTCTGGACCAGCGACTGGTCGGTGTATGCCGAGCCTTCCGGCGGAAATGGCAGTCACCTCGATATGCTGCACCAAAGCCCGTTCAGCATGGGCATCGAATGGGAGGAAGAAAACGTGTTTTGGGTGAACGACGGCTACAACCAGAACATCGTGCGCTACGACTTCGGCGAAGACCACGGCCCCGGCAACGACGACCACTCCGACGGCATCGTGCATCGCTACACGGAAATACAGGTGGACAGAATCGACGACAACATCGCCAATCACCTGGCGCTCGACCGCGAAAGCGGCCTGCTTTACATCGTGGACAACGGAAACAAGCGGGTACTTCGCCTGGATATCCATTCCGGCACCCCAACCAGCGACCTGACACCTTACGCCGAGCCTTTGCACGAATACAAAGCCGTGACCGGCGCGGACTGGTCGGTGTACATTGATAGCCTCGACAAACCGAGCGGCATCGCGGTCATCGGCGATTATCTGCTGGTGTCGGACTACGGAACCGGCGAAATCATCTTTTACGACCGCAGCGGCGACGAAGGCGTGGAACTGGACCGATTCGATACCGGCCCCAGTGGGATTATGGGCATTGAAATCGGCCCGGACGGGAAAATCTGGTACGTGAACACCACGCAAAACAAGGTCTATCAATTGGACTACACCCCGTTCACGGTGGCGGCCAACGAACCGGGCAACGGGCCGGTATTTTCGGTGTCGCCCAATCCTACGAGCGGGGCTTTCGAGCTGCGATTTGGCGCCGGGCAAGATATTTCAAACTACCGGCTGCGTGTGATAAGCGCCCTGGGACAGATTATATCAGACCAACCCGTTTCAGGCTACTCATCGGTTCGTATTGATTTGTCTGGCCAGCCGGACGGGTATTATCTCGTACAGATTGCCGACCAGAAAGGCAGTCGCACCGAGCGCGTGTTGTTGTCGCGCAGGTAGTCGTCATCTGGATTGCCGACAAGTAATATTTTTTAAAAATTCGATACTGAACAACCCATGTTACATACCTCTTTTTTCAAAAAATACTGCTTGTTGGCAATCTTAGTGTGCGTGCAAGGCGGCTTGTCGGCTCAAACACCGACCGACGAGCCGCCTTGCCTTTTCGATGCCTTGTATCCGTCGGGCACATTGCAGGCAGCCGAGGCGCGGATCGGCGCGGCGCTCGGCCAAATGAAGGTTGCCGGTGCATCCGAAAACAGCAACGACATCAGGATTATCCCCGTGGTGGTACACGTCATCCACAACGGCGGCTCCGAAAATATCAGCAAAGCACAAATCGAGCGACAAATCGAAATTCTCAATGAAGACTACGGC
>JADZFP010000218.1 GCA_020849825.1 Saprospiraceae bacterium | reverse complement strand
AGCTGTATTCCGTGTAGCCGCCCCAAATGTCCTGATTGTACTGAAACAGGCCGGTTTGCTCGGGGAAAACGGCAAATTCGCCGCTCAGCGAGTCGAGTGTCTCCTGCCGGTAATCGTTCTCCAGCCGCCGCAGAATGGTTTTGGCGCCGAAAGAAAACGACTGGTCTTTTTTGATGGGGTGGGTATAATTGATCTCCGCGGTAAACTCGTCTTCGGGTTGTCGATTGATAAAACGCGCGCGGGTATTGGGACCGCCGAGAGAAAAAAGGCGATCATTTTGGGAAGTGTTTTTGCTCCGGCTTTGTTCGAGGGCGGTGGAGATGCTGAATTCCTGCTCGGGTTTTTTGAATTTTTTGACAAAATCAAAACCATAGGTGGTCGAGGGCCAGGTATTTTCATTGTGATTGAGAAACAGGCCTTGTTCCACGGGTAAAAGCTCGGTATTGGAGCCCTGGTAATTCGTTTCGTCATCGCCCCGGTAGCTGCCGTCGTTGGCATTGATGTAAGCGCTGACCGAATGGAGCGTATCGATATCGCAGGCGATTTCCAGGTTGCCGTAGTAGTAATAGTTGCGGGTTTTGCCCTCTGCATAGCGGCTGTCGAGGTACAGGTCGGTGGGGATATAGTTGGTGCGGTTGAAGATCGAATTGCGGGTGTTGCGACTGCCGCCAATTCCAAAATAACTGGAAATGCCCCAACGACCGAATTTGGCGTTGACCGAGGCATTTTCATTGTGCTGGCTGAGTGTATTGACGCCCGACGACAAACTGCCGTTGACGCCCGCGATCCGGCTGGCCGTCACGATATTGATGATGCCGGCAGTGCCTTCGGCGTCGTAGCGCGCGCCGGGTGAAGTAATGACCTCGATGCGTTTGATGGCGCTGGCCGGGAAGGAACGCAAGGCGTCCTTGGGGTTGCGGGCAAAGAGGCCCGTGTTGCGGCCGTTGAGCTGGACCTTGAAGTTAGTTTTGCCTTTCAGGCGAATGTTGTCGTCCTGATCGACCGTCACGAAGGGAATTTTTTGCAGGGTTTCAATGGCGGTGCTGCCCGCGGCGGTCGGGTCGTTTTCAACATTAAAAACAATGCGGTCGGCTTTGACTTCGAGAATGGGTTTGGCGGCTGTGATGGTCACCTGTTGCAGGGTGTTGTCGGCCGCGGCGATGGAAATAATGCCCAGGTCTTTGTTGTCTGAAACTTCGATCTGGGTTTGGGTAAACGGCTGGTAGCCCAGGAGTGAAATTTCCAGGCGGTAAAGGCCGGTATCGAGGTTGCTGAATCGGAATTTTCCGTCCGAATCGGAGAAGGCCGATTTGAGTGGTTTGCGGGGCGCCGGGGCGCCACTGGAGTCGGGTGCGCTGTCGGCGAGCAGCAGGATGGTGGCAAATTCGAGTGGTTTGTTGCCCGAGGAGTCGCGCAGGGCGCCGCTGAGGGTGAGTTTTTGAGCAAAAAGGGGAGAGGCGCAGCAGAGGGCGAGGAAAAGGAAAAGGTGTCGCATTACAGAAGGGTAGAAGGATTCAGGAATGATTTGTCAAAAATAGATGACACAAAAGGGAACGCCGGTTGCCTGAGAGGATTTGGGAAAACATTAACGCGGGTGAAGTAACCGAGGGAATAAAAAACGGCCGGAATACTTTCGACGAGTATTCCGGCCATAGCGGTAAGGGTCCGGTGCAGGCGGGTCAGCGGGTCAAACCCGGGCAGCGGATGCTACCGAAATAGTAAAACAATCCGACATTGAGGAACGCGTACATATCGTCGTTTTTGCCGTTGCCGCGCTGGCGGCCCGGATCGCCGATTCTGGGTTCGACGGAGCGGTCGGCCAGGGCGGCGGCGATTTCGCCGCGTTGCGCCCGGATGTCGCGGTTGTCGGCATAGGTGCCGCTCACGTCGTCGAGGTAATCGGTAAACAGTCGGCGTCCGCTGAGTTCGACGTTGATGCTCCAGCGGTAGGAGAGGTCGGTTTTGAAGCCGAAGCCGTAGGCGAGCGCGGCCTGGGAGGTATTGTATTCTTCGCCCTGAAACTGCCCTTCGGTGCCTAGTTCGCGCAGGTTGTAGGTTTTGCCTTCGTACTCGGTCTGCGGGTTGAAGTAGAAGAAGGTGGTGCCCAGGAAGAGGTAGGGCGTAAACCACAGTTCGCGGTCTCCGTGCACGTAAGGCAGGAAGTTGAATTCGAATTGCGCGGTGCCGTCGAAGATCAGGCTGCGGAAGTCGAGGTTGCGTCGTTGCTCGTACACGTTTTTCGAATCGCTGTCGCTGGCGCTGATGCCGCCGGCGTTGAATCCGAGTTTGAAAGCCAGGCGGTCGTTGAAATTATAACGCGCGCCGATGCCGCCGTGAGCGTGCAGGCGGTTGAGGCGCCAGTTGGTATTCAGGTCGCCGAAATAATTGGAGGCGCCGGCCCAGCCGCCGACTTCCCAGCCGCGCATTTGCGCGAGGGCCGAGGTGTGCATCCAGCAAATAACGGCGAGTATCGCCCCAAATCGTAGGTAGTTCATGCTTGTGTGTTGATTAATCAGCCCGCAAAGGTAGGCACTTGTTCCGTTTGGCAGCACAAGCGGCGGATTTTCCCACAAACGCGGTATCTGGCCGGGGTGGTATGGCGTTCCGGCGATTTAAGTTGAAAATGTCGCCTTTACTTCAACTTCATCAGTGCCGGCCGTTGCGAAATTTCGTGGTAACAGATTACGCCCTCTGCAAAATAGTGGCATACCATACTTTTTCGGGTGGCGCCGGCGCGCGCGATAGGGCTGCCCCCGTGCAGGAGGTTGGCGTGCCAGATGAGCACGTCGCCGCGTTGTGCGATGAAAAGTTCCTTGTTCAGTCCCTTTTCAGCGATCAAAGCCTCGATACGGTCTTCGTAGCGGCGGTTGCTGTCGGCGCCGATGGTGAAAGCCGTGTTGCCGGCATGGTAGTCGTCGGACATTACGTAGGGCAGCCGGTGGCTGCCGGGATAGTAGAACAGCGGCCCGTTTTCCGGGCTGCAATCTTCCAGCGCGATCCAGGCGGCGATGAGGTAGCCGGGCGGTTCGGTGGTCATGTGGATCGAGTCGGAATGGGCGCGTTGTTCGCTGCCGACGGTAAAATTGAGCGTATGAAAGGGTATGACGTTTTTGCCCAAAAGAAAAGACAGGAAGCGGAGCAGTTCGGGATGGCGGAAAAAACGCTGGTTGGCCAGCGGACTGGTTTCCCACAGGTTGGTGATTTTCCGGCCGGTATAATTGTATCCGACTTTGCCGGATTGCACCAGCTGGTCGACTTCGGCGTTGAGCGCGTCGGTGTCTTCGACCGGGAAGACGTTGCGCAGCACCAGATAGCCTTTTTCCACAAATTGCCGCGCCGCGGCCTGCCATTCGGCTGAAAACTGCTGAAAGTCAGGATGTTGCTCCAATGCCTCCAACGCGCCGGGCCGGTCGAGCCAGGGAACGTCGGCGTGGTGTTTGTCTTTAAAATCGCCGCTACCGATCGGGCTGAAAATGCTTTTTC
This sequence comes from Saprospiraceae bacterium, assembly GCA_020849825.1. GTDB lineage: Bacteria > Bacteroidota > Bacteroidia > Chitinophagales > Saprospiraceae > M3007. The sequence goes on along the minus strand of JADZFP010000218.1, from coordinate 161 downwards.
GCAAGCCGTAGCGGCGATACAATTCACGGTTGTGCCGCAGCCGGTCGGCGTTCAGCAGGTTGTTGACCACGTAGACCGCTTTCAGGTTGCGGAGTTTGCCCGTGTATTTTTGAAAAAGACGCTGCAAAGACATGGGATTGATTCGATTGATTCGATTGATT
>JADZFP010000217.1 GCA_020849825.1 Saprospiraceae bacterium | reverse complement strand
GTCGTGCTTCGATACACTTTTTTGTGGTCGCTGTAGCCGCTTTTGCAAACCCAGATGCGGTTGGGATCGGCAGGATGGATGGCAATTCGGGTGATGTCTTCGTTGCCTGGCAGGGTTTGGGCCGACCAGTATTGCCCGCCGTTGAGGGTGCGATAGAGTTTGTTCTGCCAGCTTGCGACGATTATATTGGTATCGCTCGGTGCGTAGGCGATTTCGCGCAATTTGTTGTTGACGTCGCCGGTCAGGTTGTCGCTGATTTTGTGAAAGGTATTGCCGCGGTCGAAGGTGCGGTACACGTCGTGAAACCCGAACAGGAGTGTTTTGCGATTTTTCGGGTTCAGGATAAATGGAGTGACCCAGTCGCCCGAGGGGTCGTCGGGCAAATTGTCGCTGATCGTGCTATACGTCTCGAACCCGTCGAACGAACGGTAGATGGCATTGCCGCCATAGTATTCCGTGTAAAGGATATACCCGTTGACCGGGTCGATGGCCTGCACCATGGCATCGCCGCCATTGGTGTGTTTCCAGGTGTTATCGGGCTTGCGCAACCAGCCACCGTTATCTTGCGAGCCGGCAGCAAGGCGCAGGGGGCCGTATTCGGATACGGCTACCCGGTAAAACTGGGCGATACCCAGGCCATTGGACAAATCTGTCCATTGGCCTGAAGGCTCTTCGTATTTATACACGCCGCCATCGTTGCAAAAGAACAGCTCGGACGGATTGTGCGGGTTGTAGCCTATGTGGTGCACGTCGGCATGTACTTCGGGGTGAATACCGTCGTCGTACCAGTGCGTGATGGCGTTCCAGGTAAGTCCGCCGTCGTGAGAAGCGTGTACCACTACATTGGAGCTATACACGAGGTTGGTGTCGGTTTGGGAAAAACTGAAAATGAAATCTTCGGGCATCTCGGATCGGAAGGTATAAGTAGCCCCGGCGTCGGTTGAACGGTAAAACCGTTTGCCGTTGGAACAGCGCAGGCCGACCCAGTCGGGGTTGGCGATGGTGACTGCCAGCCGGATGTCGTTGTAGGGAAAGTCAAAATTGGTCGTTTGAGTCCAGTTGGCTCCGCCGTCGGTGGAGCGCAGCGCCTGGCTGGCGCCCCAGTAATCATGCCGCGCAGCATACAAGGTATTCGGGTCGCCGGGCCGGAATTTGACGTCGGTAAATTCACCGCTGAGCAACGTCGTCCAGTTGACTCCGCCATCGCTTGTGCGCAGCAGGCCGTCGTTGGTTGCGGCGACAAGGGTCTGCGGGTCTGTGGGGCTCATTTCCAGCGCATAAATGACTTTCCCTTGCGCCAGCTCCCAACTCAGTCCACTAGGGTTCCAACTCAGGCCGCCATCGGTCGATTTGTACACGCCGAGGTTGTATTGCCACCAGCCGATTTTATCGCCCAGGGAAATGTAGAGTGTGTCGGGGTGCTGGTAGTCAATGAGTATAACCCCGACCGGCAGATAAGGCAACTGGTCGCCGAGGGCTTGCCAGTTTTGGCCGCCATCGGTCGTGCGCCAAATGCCGCCGTCGGGAGTGCCCAGGTAAAACAGATTGGAATCCGTTGGGTGAAAGGCGATGTGTTTGGTGCGGCCCATGCCCCAATAGCCGCTGTTGGGGTTTTCCGTTGGGCCTTCATGTTCCCACTGAGGGTTGTTGCTTCGTTGGCTGCCCAGTGTCGCCTGTGCCTGGCGAAAAGCATCCCACTGGGTTTTCATGTCAGGCATTCGCCCTTCGGGGGTGACCCTGTCGCGCCAAAACCATTTCCAGCGCTGGTATTTTACCCACTCATTGTCGGGGCATTCATTGTCGGGGCGAAATTCTTCTTCGAACCAGGCATCGAGTACAGCACAAACTTCATTGAAGGATTTACCGCGCAGTTCCGGGTCGGAATAAGGAAGGTTTTGGGCGAAAAAAGGGCTGGAAAGCAGGAGGAGTGTCGAGGCGAGCAAAAACTTTGTCATGGATGGATAATTATCCGGCAAAAGTAAAATTACCGGTGAAAGCCTTGTGCCGGGGCGCCGATATTGTCCGGGATTAGCCGTTCGGGCTTCCGGGCATATCCCGTACCTTGGCAGGATGTTGCGCAGCAGTTTATACATGATTCTCTGCTTTGTTTCAACGGCCTTCCTGATGGCCGGCTGTGGGGACCGGTCGACCGAGTCGCCCGCTGGCGATTGGGTGGCGCAGTACGATTATTTTCCGTTGTCCGTGGGACAATCGCTGACCTACCAGGTGGACAGTATCATTTTTGACCCCATATCGGGAGGAGTTGCCCGCGACACCAGCCGTACTTTTTTGCGGGAAATGGTTGTGGACACCTTTCTGGACGCAACCGGTGAGCGGGCCTATGTGATCGAGCGCTGGGAGCGGAAATCCAATAGCGCTGATTGGCAGTTTAAAAATGTATGTTCGGCTACGCGCACCGGGCATCAGGCTATTCGGACGGAGGATAATCTTCGATTCATCCGGCTTGTTTTTCCGCTGAACGACCGCAGCGCCTGGAGCGGCAATGCGGCAATTGACCCCGCCCAGGAAATACAGATCGCGGGGGAAACCTTGCTGCCGTTTGCCGGATGGGTATATCGTGTGGACGTTATCGACGTTCCCGGACAGGCGGGGTCCTTTACCTTCGACTCCACGTTGGTTGTTACCGAAGTGGACGATGATAATCTGGTCGAAAAGCGTTTTTCCCGTGCCGTTTACGCCAAAGGTGTTGGCCTGGTATACAGGGAGCAGTGGATTCTGGATTCGCAATACTGCAATCTGATACCTTTGCCCCTCGATTGCGCTACAAAACCCTGGATGGAAAAGGCGGAGAAGGGTTTTATCGTTCAAATGACCATTCTTGAATTTCACTGAATTATGGCGACACAGCAATATGTCAATATTGGATTTACCCGTAAAACGCATGGCGTAAAGGGTGAGTTGAAGTGCTCTATCGAAGAAGCCTTTGAAGAAATTGTCGAGAAAAAAGGCAGGGTTTTTCTGGATATCAGAGGCCGTAAGGTGCCCTACTTCGTGGAGTCAATTCGTGGCGCAGGCGAGCCGATCGTCAAGTTTGAAGATGTGACCAATCGCGAACAGGCTTTGCTGTTGCAGACCCGCGACATCTTCCTGCTGGAATCGGATTTGCCCAGAGGTTTTCAGGTGGAAGAAGAGGAGCCTTTGAAATACGCCTATGTGAAGGGCTTTCATCTTATTGATCAAACGGTTGGGGATCTTGGTGTTATCGCGGATGTAGTCGAGATGCCGCAACAGGAACTGGCGGTATTGCATTATCTGGGAAGGGAAATCATGATTCCGCTGAACGAGCATTTTATTGTCTCAATAGATGCCGAAAGCAAAAAAGTCACAACTGACTTGCCGGAGGGTCTTTTGGATATGTAGGGGAAAATGCCCAAACAATAATCTTAGGGTGGTATAAAAAGACGGATTTCATGTCTCAGAAACTGTGGTCCCAGGTGAATAAGAAAAAGGGGCGAACGGCGAATATGCCTGTATTGATCTGGTAAAATCCATCCGACAGGCCTTGTTCGAACAAGCGCGTGTTCAGGAGGTTAAAACCGCTTAACTGGAAAAAACTTCTCCATCGGGGTACGAACCAGGAGCAAACGCCGTCGGCAGCCCAGAATACCATAGGCGGTACTCCGGCAGAACGGGTATCGGCACGGTACAGATTTAATTTTATATCCAGTTTTGGGGTGGGTTCGATGGTCAGCGTAAGAGCGGAGGACCAAAAACGGGTTGACAAATTGGTCGAGACGCCATTGGTGTGATTGATGGATGTGAAAAGTAGCAACTGGTTAGTCAGGATGCCATTGACCCAACCGTCGAAGCCCGTGCCGTAGCTCAGTTTGCCGCTCATCGTTCTGGAATCCAGGGTCCGAAGTGCATCGGAGTTTACGCGGCTTTGGCCGCGGCTGCTGGACAGGTCAACACCGAGTTCAACACGCGAACTGATGAACGGGAAAAAACGGCTGGCCGATCCATCCAGGGAATATCGCACAACCGGCGCGGGGCGAAAGCCTTCCTGAATAGACAGATACGGATCAATGTCAAATCTATTACCGAAGGCTTCGGGTGCGTAGCGGGCCGAGGCGCCAAGGTTCCAGGCGAATTGTTTGATGGGGTCGTTGAATCGATAGTGTATTCGCCCTTTATGCCCTGGCAACAAAGTGTAATCAGGCAAGCCCCGCCGTAAACTCTGGTAGTCGGTAAACAGAGGTGAGCTGAATACCTGGGTGATGAAGGGCACATCGAGGTCGTATTGATAAGAAATATCCAGGCTGTTGTACGTATCGGGCTCGTATCGCAAGTAAAAGGAAGACTCCGGCGCCCAGTAGGTCGGATTGCGTTGCGTGTTGCTCAATACCTGAATCCGGGCGATTCGCAAACGTAGGCGTGAATAGATCGGGCCCCATGTCCGTGCTATAGAACCGCTGGAATACCACTTCTGTACGGTCAGGCTTTCATTTTGGGCGCTGGCGTCGGCGGGTTGCCAGGTATCGTTGGTGTTGTCATGCAGGGTAAAGCCGGAGCCAAGTTGTTCGTTTCTGTGGTGGTACCCTGCGTCAAACGACCAGATAAAACGGCTGGTTGAGCGTAGCCAACGGATATACGTGTTTCCCACGCTCTGTCCGTATCGGCAATCTTGTGCAAGTTTCGTAAAATCGGTATCCGCCATGAAAAAGAACGGATAATAGGGGTATTCGCTGATCAAGGCGTTGACGTTGTGAATGTCGGCATACTTCGCTGAAAACAACAGTGTATTGGTTGAATCAAGTTGGGTTGTGTATTCAAATGCGGCAAAGCCGCTGCGGTTTTTATCCTCTTGATCTGTGTTGATTTTTTGATCTGTGGCAGCGCTTTGTCGTGAATAAAGGGCGCTGAACTGTTGCGGAGCGCCTTCCATTTTCACGAACCCGCGCAACAGGTGGCGTCCGTCAGGAGCTGCCCATTCCGTTTCGGCCTGTGCATTGAACAGGTTGCCGGTATGCCGTTGGGTTTTGGATTCCGTAATTTGCAACAATTCTGAATCGAGCAGATAACGCGTATCGGATCGTGCATTTTGCCGGAGTGTTTCTCGCCCGGCCCAGGCGGACAAGCGGATTTTTCCGGTAGGGGAGAATGGGAGGATATGGCCCAGAAATAACAACCCCGTTCGGTTGGTTTGCGTAAAGGGCACAGGCAGACCGTTTTGTTCCATCGCGGGGCGATTGACCGGCGATTGCGGCCGAAGCGGATTGTCCTGCAGATTACTGCCGCCGGCATTCAGGTCTCTGCCAAAGGAGGAGATGTTGCCCAGGCTGTTTTCCCCGGTATTATTGGCATTGCCGATCAGATAAAGTTTGTCTTTTCGGCTCAAACTGAATAGGTTGAGGTGCAGGAAGCCCTTGACTTCATCGCCGTATCCGCTGCCGACGACCATGCTTCCCGAGTTGGCGCGTTTCTTTTCTTCTTTGAAAACCAGGTTGAGCACCAGTCGGTTGGACTCCTGAAAACGTTTCATCAACGGATTGTCCTGATAGTTTTGGATGGCCTGTATCCTGGAAATGTTGTTGGCCCGCACATTCCGGGTGGCCAGTTGGTAGTTGTTGCCAAACAGATCATCACCCTCGATCATAACCTTTTCCACGGGTTGGCCATTGAGCGTTATGGTTCCGTTTTCGTTGACTTGAATACCCGGCAGTTTT